>URCY01000020.1 GCA_900546415.1 uncultured Eubacteriales bacterium | reverse complement strand
GGTTTTCCGTGGAAAACCTACCGTTTTTATTTCCGAAATGTTTGAGATCCGCCGCGGGGTGACACCGCTTTTGACCGCTGCCACTCTTGTCTGCCCGCAGGGCAAATTTCACGGCGCGGCTTCTGCCGGGCCGTCGGTCAGCATGACGGTCGCGGTGAACCGCTTCTCACCGGCGTGGTAGTCCCAATTGAAGTCGCCCTGATATTTGCGGATCGTCTTTTCGACGCTCTTCATGCCGAAGCCATGAGAGAGCTTGTCGGCCTTGGTCGTGAGCAGTCGGCCGCCGCGCTGCACGGGCGGCGCGGCGCAGCTGTTCGTGAGATCGATCACGCTGTAGGAGTTCCGGTGGCAGGTGCTCAGCGAGATGTACTTTTCCTCGGACTGCTCCGCGGCAGAGACGGCGTTGTCCATCAGGTTGCCGAGGATGGCGACCAGGTCGATGTCCGCAAGCTGAGACAGATTGCAGGAGCGGATGTCATATTCGAACCGAATGCCCCGCAGCTCGCAGGTGATGATGTATTTGTGGAGCATCACGTCCAGCAGCTGGTTGCCGCTGTGGCAGTTGCGGGTGTAGTCCTTGAGCTGCTGAGAGAGCTGCGCGAGATAATGGTCGATCCGCGGGTCCCGGTTGAGCGCCTGAATGGCGGCCAGATGGTTTTTCGCGTCGTGGGCGTAGAGCATCAGCTGGTGATTCTGCTGATCCTGAAGCTCATAATAGGAGCGCTCCGTTTGCAGGCGGGACAGCTCCGCCCGCATCTGGATGGCGTCCCGATCCTTCTCGGCCTGACGGGAGTAGGCCGCGAAGAGCAGAATGGACGAGAGGAACAGGCCGATCGCGGCGGCTGCCAGAAGGATCTGATTCTCCGGCGTGCAGTCGGCCTGCGCGCAGACGCGCCAGAAGATAAAGATGCAGAACGTGCCGATCAGCGGATAGAGCAGGAAGACCGGAGGGACCTTGACCGCGCTTTTGTTCGGGTTCAGGAAGCGCACCGCGATCAGAACTGCGAGAAAGGTCAGCCCCTTGCAGCTGATCGCCTCGAGCAGGAAGAGCGGCGTGTTGGTGTTATAGTCCAGAAAGCCGTTGCCGGTAACGGTCGCGCCGAAGGCCACGACGGCCGTCTCGATCGTGCCGCCGAGCACCGCGAAGATCAGCGCGTAGAACGCCTTCAGGGGCAGCCTGCCCCGGTAGCAGCTCAGCGCAAACAGAAGCGGCGCGAGGAAGGACGTGCAGAGATTCAGAACCGTGTTGTTCCGGAAGAGCAGATTCAGCGCCGACGCCCCGGTGAAGCACAGACCGCCGAGCAGCAGACACTGCCACGTCGGACGCCTCTGCTCCAGAAAGCCGGAAAAATACAGGTACGCGATCAGCATTTCCGCGATGTAGATCCCAAAGGACGCAAACGGATTCAGCATATCATCGCCTCCTCAGATAGTCGAACCAGAACTGATGGAACGACGCCTGCTTTCGCGGCGCGATCGGCACGTGCGTGCCGTCCGTCAGCACCAGCTCGTGATAGGTATAGCGCTCCACGCTGTGCAGATTGACCAGAAAGGATTTGTGCACCGGGTAAAAGAACAGCTGGGGCAGCCTTGCGCAAAGGTCGTCGTATTTCTCCTCGACCGGATAGGCCTTTTCGTCCGTCACGACGGTGGCCCTGCGGCCGTTGCGGGTCACATAGAGGATGTCGTCGGCGATGATCCGCTGCTGATCGCCGTTGTCGGCCAGATACAGATCGACATATGCGCCGTCGATGTATTCCATGGCCTTGTCCAGACCGGCGTAGAGCCGGGGCGCGTGGAACGGCTTTTCCAAAAAGCGGAAGGCCTGCAGATCCATGGCGTCGTCCTGATATTCCTCATAGTTCGTGATGAAGAACAGCGCCAGCTTGGAGTTGCGGCGGCGCAGCATCCGCGCCATCGTGATCCCGTCGATCCGGGGCATCTGAACATCCAGAAACGCAAGATCAAAAACGTCGTCGCCGTTCAGAATGTCCGTCGGGTCGGTGACGGCCGTAATGGTGAAACAAATTTGATGCAGCCTCATGTATTCCTCCACATGAGACTGCATCATATCCAGATAAAGTGGCTCGTCGTCACAAATTAAAATTCTCATAGAAAACCTCAGGAAATGCAAATGCGCGGCAGACGCCGGTCATTGCGTCTTTCGGAGCGGCGCAGCCGCCCGGGAATTTTTGTTTTTCGGAACGGACGCCTGCTCCTGCTCCAGATAGGCGTTCAGAAGCCGGATCAGCGTTTTTTGCTCCACAGGGTTCAGAAGCCGGATCAGCGACGTGATCGAATCGGCCTCGGGCGACAGCTCGCCGATCAGATAGTAATTCGGCGTGCCGCCGAGCACGTCGCACAGCGCAAGCAGCCCCTTCGTCGTGACCATGCTCTTGCCGCATTCGATGCTCGAAATGTGGTTTTTTGAAAGCTCCAGGCGCTCGGCGAGCTGCTCCTGCGAAAGACCGGCGGCCTCTCTGCGGAATTTGATCCGCTTGCCGATCAGTCTGCTGTTTGCGTCCATTTTCATCACCCAGGATAAAATACCACGAATTGGCGCACATTAAAACCAACTATGGCAGAATATATCTATAAAATCATGATTCTATAAAGATTTTACAGAGATATACGCATCAAACCGGGATTTCTTGCATTTTTGCGCAAATAATCAGCATTTTTGTCAGAGCTATAGAAAACCTGGGGGTCTTTGTGGTATGGTATGATATGATAAGCCAAAGGAGGTGGACAACATGAAAAAGGTGGAAATGCTGCTTCTGAAAACCGCGAAAAAGTCGGCTGAAAAAACCCTCCGCCGGGATGCGAACCGGACGACCTGCGTCGGAATCTATCAGCCCGCAGTCCCCGCGAAGCTTTCCAAGTTCAAGGAGAAGAAGTAATGGCATCCTGGCTCGCGCAGCGTGTCGTGCAGCGGCTGCTCGCTGCGGCGGTGATCGATCCGGATGACGCAGAGCTGTATACATACGGCTTTTTTCTGGTAATATCGAAGACCCTGTTTTTCGGGATCACGGCGATCATGGGAGCGCTGCTTGGTATTTTTGGGGAAAGCCTTCTGTTTTTCTGCTCCTTTCTGCTTATCCGGAGCTATGCCGGCGGGATCCACGCCAAGCGGGAGCTTTCCTGCCTTCTGCTGACCGCACTGTCCATTTTTGCGGCGCTTTTGCTCATCAGGGGGCTTCTGCATCTGCGGCCCACCGTTGCCGCCGCAGTGCCGACGGCCGTGGCGGCGGTCTGCGTGCTCCTGCTCAGTCCGCTGGATTCCAAGGAAAAACCGCTCGACGCGCAGGAGCGCAGGCGGTATCGGAGAATTGCGTGCGTGATCGTCTGCGCGGATTGCGCCGCGATCGCCGCAGCGCTGCCGCTTCATTGCGGTGCGGTCGCCTATCCCATTGCGGCGAGCCTCGTGCTCGAGAGCATCCTTCTGCTCGCGGGGAGGGCGCAGCGGGCATTTGCGCAATAAAGCCCGGATATGCGCCCCTGCGGCGCGGCACAGAGCGCTGCGGGAAAATCCGCAAAACGCGAGGACAGCCGCAGACGCATCATGATGTTTCCCCGCGCCGGGTGCGGAGGCGAGGCAGTGCGGCGGTAAGCGGCATTTCTGCCGCACCCCCTCTGCACCCGGTTTTTTATACTTTTTATACTAGGACAGCAAAACATCTCAATTTTGTGTCATTGCGCGGCCGCAGCGCGGCCATGCTGCGTCGCTTCTCTCCGCGCAAGGACAGAAACGGCAGGTTTTTCGGAAACCTGCCGTTTTGCCGTTATGTGCGCCCGGCGGGCGCGCGTTCTTTTTTGTCGAAGCCGTGGATCCAGTCGCTCTTGAGATAGAACAGCAGGAAGACGATGCTGCTGACCGTCCACGTCAGGGGGTAGGCCGAGAAGATGACCCAGCTCTCGCCGACGAGCGGCACGACGACGCTGATATAGGTCACGCGCAGGACGCACCATGCGCCGAGCATGACGAACATCGGCACCATCGGCCGCCCCGCGCCGCGCATGATGGCGGCGATGCAGTGCGAAAACGAGAGCATACAGAAAAACAGCGCCTCGACCTGGATCTGCCGCTCGCCGACGGCAATGGCGGCCTGATTTTTCGTGAAGAAGGACAGCAGCGGCCGCGCCAGCAGGAGCATCAGCACGCCGATGACCTCTGCCATGACCACGCAGCTCACGATGCCGAACACGGAGCCCTTTTTCGCGCGGTCGTATTTCCCGGCGCCGAGGTTCTGACTGACGAAGGTCGTCAGCGCCATGGTGTAGCAGGTGATGGGCAGGAAGGCGAAGCCCTCGAGCTTGGAATAGGTGCCGCAGCCGGCGACGGTGTCCGGTCCGAAGACGTTGATGTTCGACTGGACGATCACGTTGGCGAAGGCGATGATCGAGTTCTGCACGCCGGAGGGCAGGCCGTAGCGGATGATCTCCCTGAGCATGGCCGGCTGCAGGCGCACCTCACGCAGGCGGAGCTTGTAGCCCTCGCCGCCGCGCATGAGCCGCAGGATGCACAGAACCGTGCTGACGAACTGCGAGATGGTCGTGGCCAGCGCGGCCGACCAGACGCCCCAGCGGAACGCGCCGACAAAGAGAAAGTCGAGCGCGACGTTGACCAGCGAGGAGAAGATCAGGTAATACAGCGGGGATTTGCTGTCGCCGACGGCGCGCAGGATGCCCATGCCGAGGTTATACATGACGATCGCGACCGAGCCGAGGAAATAGAACCGGAAATATTCGACCGAATAGCGGAAATAGCTCTTGTCGGTCTGCATGGCGCGCAGGAGCGCTGGGGTACACAGCACGCCGACGACCGTCAGCAGCACGCCGGCGAGCAGGCCGAAGGCGACGGTGGTGTGGATGGCGGTGTTGAGGTTTTTTTCGTCCCGCGCGCCATAGTAGCGCGCGATCACGACGCCCGCGCCGACGGCGATGCCCGAAAAGAAGCCCACCAGCAGGAATACGAGGCTCCCGGTGGACGTGACGGCGGCATATTGCGCGTCGTTGCAGTAGTGGCCGACGATCCATGCGTCGGCGGTGTTATAAAGCTGCTGAAAGATCTGCCCCAGCAGGATGGGGATCGCAAAAAGGGTCAGATTCTTCCAGATCGACCCCTCGGTCAGCGAAATCTGGTCTGTTTTCATGGCGGAAAAGCCGTGCGCCTCCTCTGTTATCGTAACTCATGAAATGATAGTATAGCACACGGCTCGACGCTTTTCAACCGGAAAATACGATTTTTCTGTATTTTTATACGTTTTTGCGCGGACGGCAGAAAGCCCCGGCGAAACGGTTTTTCGGCGGCGCGGGCTATTGACATCGCCGGGGATACCGGGTATAATTAATTGTTAGAATCTGAACATTTTGGAGGCATACTATGCTCAAAAATACCGAAAAAACCATGGACAAGCTGGTTGCCCTGTGCAAAAACCGCGGCTATGTCTTCGCCGGCTCCGAGATCTACGGCGGCCTTGCCAACACGTGGGACTACGGCCCGCTCGGCGTCGAGCTGAAAAACAACATCAAGCGCGCCTGGTGGAAGAAATTCGTGCAGGAGAACCCCTATAACGTCGGTCTGGATTCCGCGATCCTGATGAACCCGCAGACGTGGGTGGCCTCCGGCCATCTGGGCGGCTTCTCCGACCCGCTGATGGACTGCCGCGAGTGCAAGGAGCGCTTCCGCGCCGACAAGCTCATCGAGGATTTCTGCGCCGGGCAGGGTCTTGAGCTGCCGAAGCCCATCGACGCCTTCTCGCAGGCCGAGATGAAGGACTTCATCGAGCAGCACCAGATTCCCTGCCCCACCTGCGGCAAGCATAACTTCACCGACATCCGTCAGTTCAACCTCATGTTCAAGACCTTCCAGGGCGTCACCGAGGACGCCAAGAACACGGTCTATCTGCGCCCGGAGACGGCGCAGGGCATTTTCGTCAACTTCTGCAACGTCCAGCGCACCACGCGCAAAAAGCTGCCCTTCGGCATCGGCCAGATCGGCAAATCCTTCCGCAACGAGATCACGCCGGGCAACTTCATCTTCCGCGTGCGCGAGTTTGAGCAGATGGAGCTGGAGTTCTTCTGCGAGCCGGGCAGCGACCTCGAGTGGTTCGCCTATTGGCGCGGCTTCTGCAAGCAGTGGCTGCTGAGCCTCGGCATGAAGGAGGAGAACCTCCGCCTGCGCGACCACGACCCGGAGGAGCTGTGCTTCTATTCCAAGGCGACGACCGACTTCGAGTTCCTCTTCCCGTTCGGCTGGGGCGAGCTTTGGGGCGTGGCCGACCGCACGGATTACGACCTGACGCAGCACCAGAACACCTCGGGCAAGGATCTGACCTATTTCGACCAGGAAAAGAACACCCGCTATATCCCCTATGTCATCGAGCCGTCGCTCGGCGTCGAGCGCAGCTTCCTCGCCTTCCTCGCAGACGCCTATGACGAGGAGGTCGTCGGGCAGGACAAGAACGGCAAGGACGACGTGCGCACCGTGCTGCATCTGCACCCGGCGCTCGCGCCCTTCAAGGCAGCCGTGCTGCCGCTGAGCAAGAAGCTCAGCCCCGCCGCCGCCGAGATCTACAACGACCTGCGCAAGGACTTCATGGTCGACTTCGACGATGCCGGCTCCATCGGCAAGCGCTACCGCCGCGAGGACGAGATCGGCACGCCCTACTGCATCACGGTCGATTTCGCCACCGTCGGCGACGAGAACACCCCGGCCGACCACGCCGTCACCGTGCGCGACCGCGACACCATGGAGCAGGTCCGCATCACGATCGCGGAACTCAAGTCCTACCTCGCCGAAAAGCTCGCGTTTTAATCCGCCCGATCGGAGAAGGGGGGCGTGAGGCGGCCATGAAACGATCCGGAACCGGCACGGCGCGGCAGGGGCGCTCTCTGCTCAGACCGCCGGAGCTGTCCGCGCGCACGAGCCGCGCGCTGACGCTCGGGCTGCTGCTCGGCGCCGCGCTCGGCACGCATCTGCTCTGCCTGTACATCGGCACGCTGGATTTTTCCGGCGCACGCTTCTTCTCTTATTTTCGACACCCGGCGGTCTTCCTGCTGAATCTGCTGCCGGTCGTGCTGCTCGTCGCGCTGTTCTGGTTTTTGACCAACCGCGCGTGGCTGGCCTTCCTGCTGCCCTCGGCGCTGCTGGTGCTGACGGAATTCATCAACTATTTCAAGATCGCCATTCGCGGCGACCCGCTGATTGCCGAGGATCTGCTGCTCATCGGCGAGGGTGCGGGCACCATGGGCGACTATGAGCTGCATTTTCCGGCGCTGTTCTTCGTCTCCTTCGGGCTGGTGCTCGTCGGGGCGCTCGCGCTCATGCGCTATGCGCGCGCCCGCATCCCCAAAAAGCGCCTCTGGGTGCGCGCGCTTGGCGTGCTGGCCTGCGTGGCGCTGGGGCTGCTGTCGTGGCGGCTGTGGTACGGCGACAAGGCGCTTTATGACGCGCAGAGCGCCGACGGCGTGTTCAACTGCGAGCACGAGTCGGAGCGAAGCGCCTCGCGCGGGCTGCTCTGGTCGTTTCTGCACTCGGTCAGGCAGACCCTGCCCATGAAGCCCGAGGGCTACAGCGACGCGGCGGCGCAGGCGCTGCTGGCGCGCTATGAAGACGCCGACATCCCCGCCGACGAGCGCGTGAACGTGGTCGTGACGATGCTCGAGAGCTTCTCCGACCTCTCCGCGCTGGGCGGCGTGACGTTCGAGCGCGATCCCTATGCCGATTTCCACGCCCTGCAGGCCGAGAGCTACTGCGGCACGCTGATCTCCGACACGAACGGCGGCGGCACGATCAACGCCGAGCGCTCGTTCCTGACGGGCTTTGCCTATCCGCACCCGAGCTACCGCCGCGACACGTGGTCCTACGTCCGCTATTTCGCGGCGCAGGGCTATTCCACGCAGGGCGGCCATCCGGGCTACGAATGGTTCTATGACCGCAGGAGCGTGAACGAAAACCTCGGCTTCTCGCGCTATGACTTCATGGAGAACCACTATGAAGCCCTGCCCACCGGCGGCAGCGACTACCGCGGGCGTCCCGACGACGCGGCCTTTTTTGCCGACCGCCGCGCCGATTATCTTGCGCGCGACCCGTCGCAGCCCTATTTCTCCTTCAGCGTGACCTATCAGGGGCACAGCCCCTACAGCGATACGGCGCTCGAGGGCGGCGTGTACTGCGCGCATGACGGCCTGTCCGACGGCGCATACTGCATGATCAATAACTACCTCAGCTCCGTCGCCGACACCGGCAGACAGCTCCGGGCCTATGTCGATTCCTTCCGGGAGGACGACGCGCCGGTCGTGCTGGTCATCTTCGGCGACCATAAGCCGACCCTCGGCACGGGCAACTGCTACTATGCCGAGCTGGGCGTGAACGTGAACGAGAACAGCGACGAGGGCTGCGAGAATCTCTATTCCGTGCCCTACCTGATCTGGGCGAACGACGCCGCCAAGCGCGTGCTCGGCGACCGCTTCATGGGGCAGGGCGAGACGATCTCGCCGAGCTTCCTGATGGCGGAGCTGTTCGACCGCTGCGGCTGGGACGGCCCGGCGTGGATGCAGCTCCAGCGCGACACGCGCAGGCGCATTCCGGTCATCCACCGGCAGGAGCTGTTCGTCGTGGACGGCGAATGGGAGAGCGAGCTTCAGCCCGATGCCCGGCCGCTCTATGACGAGCTCCGCATCGCGGAATACTATGTCCGCGAACGGCTTTTGCGCAAGGGGAACGGCGATTGAGCCGCGCCTGTCCCATATCATAGGGATCTCTGATCCCCAAAAACTTGGAAAGGATTTATTTTCATGGAAAAACTTCAAGGTAAGCAGCTTGCCATCATGGCAAACCGCGCGCGCCTGCTGGCGCTCGACGCGGTGCATACGGCCTCGTCCGGCCACATCGGCGGCAGCCTGTCGATCGTCGACGCGCTGACCACCCTCTATTTCAACGTCATGAACGTCGATCCCGCGCACCCGCAGGCTCCCGACCGCGACCGCTTCGTCCTCTCAAAGGGTCACACCACCCCCGCGCTCTATTCCGTGCTGGCGCTGCGCGGCTTCTTCCCGGTTGAGGACATCAAGCTCTTCCGCTCCATCAAGGGGCACTACTCCGGCCACCCCGATATGCGGCACGTCCGCGGCGTGGATATGTCCACCGGCTCTCTGGGGCAGGGGCTTTCCGCCGCCGTCGGCATGGCGCTGGCCGGCAAGCTCAGCAAGAAATCCTATCGCGTCTACGCCGCCTGCGGCGACGGCGAGATCGCCGAGGGGCAGATCTGGGAGGCGGCCATGTCCGCCGCGAAATATCACCTCGACAATCTGTGCATCATGGTCGACGTGAACGGCCTGCAGATCGACGGCGCAACCGCCGATGTCATGCCGTCCGAGCCGCTGGACAAGAAGTTTGAGGCCTTCAACTGGAACGTCATCCACGTCGACGGCCACGATTACGACGCGCTCGTCAAGGCCTTCGCCGAGGCCGAGACCGTCAAGGGCAAGCCGACCGCGCTCCTGCTCAAGACCGTCAAGGGCAAGGGCGTCTCCTTCATGGAGAACAACGCCGGCTGGCACGGCAAGGCGCCGAACGACGAGCAGTATGAGCAGGCCAAGGCAGAAGTCGAAGCAAAATTAGCAGAACTGGAGGGCAAGTAATATGGCAGGAAAGATTTCCACCCGCGCCGCCTACGGCGAAGCGCTGGTCGAGCTGGCGGAGCAGTATCCCGAGCTGGTCGTGCTCGACGCTGACCTCGCCAACGCAACCATGACCAAGGGCTTTGCGGCCAAATATCCCGAGCGCTTCTTTGATATGGGCATTGCCGAGTGCAACATGACCGGCGTCGCCGCCGGCCTGTCCACCTGCGGCTTCAAGCCCTTCACCGACACCTTCGCCATCTTTGCCACCGGCAGAGCATGGGAGCAGGTGCGCAATTCCGTCGCCTATCCCCACCTGAACGTCAAGATCGTCGGCTCGCACGGCGGCCTGTCCGTCGGCGAGGACGGCGCGACGCATCAGAGCGTCGAGGATCTGGCGCTCATGCGCGTCATTCCCGGCATGAAGGTGCTCTGCCCCTGCGACGGCAACGAGATGAAGCTCGCCGTCAAGGCGCTGCTGGACTACGACGGCCCGGCCTATCTGCGCCTTGGCCGCGCCGCCGTCGAGACCGTCACCGACGAGATCGAGGGCTACCGCTTCGAGCTGGATAAGGGCGCCACCCTTGCAGACGGCAAGGACGTCACCGTCATCGCCACCGGCATGATGGTGCAGCTTGCGCTCAAGGCGCGCGAGACGATGGCCGCCGAGGGCGTGTCCGTCCGCGTCATTGATATGCACACGATCAAGCCGCTCGACACCGAGCTGGTTCTGCGCGCGGCGCAGGAGACCGGCTGCATCGTCACCTCCGAGGAGCACAGCGTCATCGGCGGTCTGGGCGGCGCGGTCGCCGAGTTCCTCGCCGAGAACTGCCCGACGCCCGTCGTGCGCCACGGCGTGAACGACGAATTCGGCCGCAGCGGCACTGCCGCAGCCGTTCTGGAGCACTACGGCCTGACGGCCGAGGTGCTCTGCGAAAAGATCCGCGAAGCGCTCAGCAAGAAAAAATAATTTCCGCAGCTCTGCATATCCTAAGAAAGCTCCGGTCAGCGACCGGAGCTTTCAAACAATAGGAGGTTTGACCGTTATGGCACTGAAGGACGAATGGAAAAAGACCGGGCAGGAGCTGGGCGACGCGTTCACCGGGCTGGGCAAGAGCCTCGTCCGCACGGCGAAGGTCGGCGCGGACATGACGCAGAACTGGGCGGAGGATCGTGACCCGCACGAGGGCATCCCGCAGCAAAACGTCACGAACGACGGAAGCTGGCAGAAGACCGGCCGCCGGATGGGCGACGCGCTGGAGCAGCTCGGGAAGACCGTGCTCCACACTGCGAAAACCGGTGCAAAAAAGGTTGAAAACTGGGCAGAGCAGGACGAAAAGAAAGAATAAGAAGCATGATTTATTTGGATAATGCCGCCACCACGCGTCCCTGCGCCGCAGCCGTGGCGGCCATTTCCGACGCGCTGACGGAGCACTGGGCGAACCCCAGCGCGCTCTACCGGCAGGGCGTCGAGGCGGCGCGCCTGCTGCGCCGCTGCCGCGCGGACGTCGCCGCCGCCCTCGGCGCGGAGGGTCCCGACCGCGTGATCTTCACCTCCGGCGGGACGGAGTCGGACAACTGGGCGATCTTCGGCGCGGCCGAGCGTCTCGGCAAGCGCGGCAAACACATCATCACGACCGCCGTCGAGCACCACGCCGTGCTGCACCCGATGCAGAAGCTCGCCGAGCGCGGCTTTGCGATCACCTATTTGCAGCCCGACGCGCTCGGACGCGTCAGCGTCGAGCAGCTGCAAGCCGCGCTCCGGCCGGACACGATCCTCGTGAGCGTCATGATGGTCAACAACGAGTCCGGTGCGGTCATGCCGATCGAAAAAATGGCAAGGCTGACGCATCGCCTTTGCCCCGACGCGCTGTTTCACACGGACGCCGTGCAGGGCTTCTTCAAGCTGCCCTTCTCGGCGCGGACGCTGGGCGCGGATCTGATCTCGATCTCCGGGCACAAGATCCACGCCAGCAAGGGCGTCGGCGCGCTTTACATCAAAAAATCCCTGCCCGCGCTGATCCACGGCGGCGGACAGGAGCACGGCCTGCGCAGCGGCACGGAGAATCTGCCCGGCATCGCCGGTCTGGCCGCGGCCTGCGCCGCGCAGCTTCCGACCCGGATGCAGACGATCGCGCGGCAGAATGCGCTGAAAGCGCGCTTGCAGGACGGACTGCGCACCATGCCCTTCGTCACACTGCTCGGCGCGCAGGATGCGCCGCACGTGGTCAATCTCGCCGTGGCGGGTCTGCGCTCACAGGGGCTCATCAACGCCCTTCAGGATCGCGACATCTGCGTCTCGGCGGGCAGCGCGTGCAGCAAGGGGCACCGCAGCCATGTGCTTGAGGCCATGGGCGTCGCTCCGGCGCTCATCGACGGCTCGATCCGCATCTCGCTCAGCGGCGAGACGACCGAGGCGGAGGTCGACGCGCTCCTGAACGCCCTGCCGCAGGCCGTCGACGCACTGCGCCCGAGCAGGGGGAAGCACGCTGCGCAGTGAAATTCGGCCTTCGGCCGAGTGAAATATGCTTCGCATGTGAAATGCAGACTTCGTCTGCGTGAAATGTCGCTTCAAAAGAAGCAACGTTGCGGTGTCGCTCTGCGACGGATTTGAAACTTTTCGTTCTGAAAACCTTCTTGTTTTTCGGATAAACCTACCGATTCTGTCATTGCGAGGAGCGAAGCGACGCGGCAATCTTAAACGCGGCGATTTGTCATCCCGGAACGAAATATGGTAGGAACAGAACGAAACCAAACCTAAAAAGATCTGTGACAAAACAAATCGGGGCAGCATAACCTGCCCAGTGGGTTCCATTGTTGGCATCCTTTCTCGTTTCGTGCTCCCGTGCTTCGCCACGGGATGCCATACCTCCAACTTTAAGATTGCCGCGTCGGGCGCAAAATTGCGCCCTCCTCGCAATGACAGAGTTGGTAGGTTTTGCCGGAAAACGGGATGTTGATTCTGATCGAAAACGACTGAATACGACTGAAAGCGTCTGTTTTCCAAATAAAAACGTTTCGATTTCGTGTTATTGCGAGGCTGCGCAAAAAAATTCCGCCCTGTGTCTCATGCACAGGGCGGTCAGCTTTTTCGGTACGCGATGAGCTGCTCCAGCATTGACAGCAGCCGCCGCTGATCGGTCGGCGGCTGCTGCAGCACCAGCTCGTAGCACTGCGTCGCACAGTCCGACGCCTGATCGAGCTTGTCAAACAGCTTCGCCATCGGCAGCTGCAAGGCGCGGCAGACCTTCTCGATTGTTTCCAGCGACGCATTTTTCTCGCCGCGCTCGAGCTGCCCGATATAGGTCGGGTGTACCCCGGCCAACTCCGCCAGCGCCTCCTGACTCAAGCGACTTTGCTGCCGATAGGCGCGCAGCCGCGCTCCGACCTGACTTGCGATCTCAGACATGAACATCACCCCATGTCTATACTACAAATATGCAAATCAGAAGAAAATATACTATTGATATTATTTCAAATTGTGCTATACTATAAATAGTATTTCTGCAAATATTTTAACGATTGGCTGTTTTTCGCCTTGCGGATGCGAGGTCGGCCGATCCGCGCCCGGGGTCGAATCGACCGATTCCCGGAAGGAACATGGTGCAGACGGGACGGCCGCGGCATGCCGTGCTCCGTTTGGCATAAAGAAGCCGCGCCGGAGCTTCCCATATGGCTCCGACGCGGCTTCCCAAGTATTTTATTTGCAAAACTGGTAGGTTTTACGAGAAACCTACCAGTTTTGTGTCATTGCGAGGAGCGAAGCGACGCGGCAATCTGAAAGCCAGCAATTGCGCGGTGCTGTCTTATAGCTCCGGCCAGACGACCCTGGGCTGCAAATCCAGAACGCCCGGCCTGCCGGCAAAGCCGTAGGCCGCGAACAGGGCGCGCGCCGCCGGATCCTCCGGCTGACGGTCGAGGCGCAGCGTGCGCGCACCGGCCGTGCGGCAGAGGCTGATAGCCTCGCCGAGCAGCTGCGGCGACAGACCGCGTCCGCGCCGTTCCGGCAGGAGCGCCAGATCGTGCAGCAGACCGTCCGCCCCGTCAAAGGCCGCCGCGCCGACGGGCGTCTCGTGCAGCAGCGCGATGCGCACGCGCCGACTGCCGGGACGGATCGCAAGCGCGTGCAGCAGCTCTGCGTCCCCGGGCGCGGCATCCCGATACCACATGTTGAAATCGTTGTGGTCGCCGCCGCGCCACCATTTCTGACGGCCGACGGTGGAGATCTCCGGCGTGATGTGCGAATCATCGTTGAGATAATCGAGCCGGAATGCGCCGTTTTCGTAAAGCACATGCGTGACGGCCGTGTTCTCGCAGTGCTGCACGGCGTTCTCGTCCTCAGGGAAGAACAGCGTTTGCAGCGACCCGCGCAGCACCATGCCGTGCGAGAAGAGCGCGACGGTCTGCCCCGCGTGGCGCTCGGCGATCTCGCGCAGCGCCTGCAGGAAGCGGGCGGTATAGACCGCGAACGGCTCGCTGCCCTCGGCGCGCCACGTCGTGGGATGATGGGAGAAATCGTAGGAGCTTTTCGGGTCACGGCGCGCGAACTCGGCGAAGGGCGTGTTCTCCCAGACGCCGCAGCCGATCTCGCGCAGGCGGCGCTCGCGGTGCAGCGGCAGCCCCTTCGGGGCGCAGAGCGCGCCCGCCGTCGTGCAGGTGCGCGTCAGGTCGCTGGAATAGACCGCGTCGACCGGAATGTCGCGGAAGCGCGCGGCCAGCGCCGCGATCTGGCGCATCCCGTTGGCGGTAATCATGGAATCGTATTGTCCCTGAAGGCGGCGGAACACGTTGCCCTCTGCCTCAGCGTGTCGAATGAGATATAAATCTGTCATAATACTGTCACATGCTCCGCAAGATCTTGCTTCATTTTTTCGGCGGCCGCGACGGCGTGCGCGCAATAGTCCCGCCCGTCGGAGCCGCTGCTCTGCCATGCGCAGATGATGCTGCGCGAGGCAGTGATGATCGCGCCGTGGCCGAAGCGATCGAAGGCGCCCTGCACGTTCCGCGCCGTGCCGCCCTGCGCGCCGTAGCCCGGCACGAGGAAGAACAGCCGGTCGTATTTTTCGCGCAGCAGACGGAGCGTCTGCGGATAGGTCGCGCCGACGACGGCGCCGATCTGGCTGTAGCCGCTCCTGCCGAACAGCCCCTCGCTCCAGCGCATGGCGAGGTCGGCCATGGCCGTGTAGATCACGCGGTCGCCGGAGAGCAGATCCTGCACCTCGCGCGAGGATTTGTTCGAGGTTTTGAGCAGCAGGAAAATGCTTTTTTCGTCGTGCTTGCAGTAGGGCAGGAACGGCCGCACGCCGTCGCTTCCGAGATAGCCGTTGACGGTCAGCGCGTTGCAGGAATAGAGGCGGTGCGCCGTCGAGCCGATGGGCACGGTGCCGAACATGGCCTGCGCGTAGATCTCGGCGACGCTGCCGACATCCCCGCGCATCGAGTCGATCAGGACATAAAAGCCTTGATCCGTCGCATAGCGGCTGAGCGTCTGCATCGCGGCAATGCCGTCCGCGCCGAGCGCCTCGAAGCAGGCGCTTTGCAGCTTGACGGCCGGGACGACACCTCGTAAGGCGTCAAGCAGCTCCGTGCAGAAGCGGGTATAGGCGGCCGCCGCGCCGCGCGGGGTCTGGCCGTGCTCCTCCAGCGCATCGCGCACGATGTGGCGGGGCAAAATGGGCAGATAGGGGTCAAGCCCGACCATGACCGGGTTCTTCATGCTGCGGATCTTTTCCTGTAAAACATCAATTGACATACTGTCAGCCTCCCCGTTCTATATGGATTTCAAATCTATTATATCAAGCTTTTGAAGGCGGCGCAAGGCCGAAAATTTGCTATTTTAGGAAACAAAACCAACATTTTTCGACGATATGGCGCGCAAAACTGCGCAAGCTAGCGTCGGGAAGGAGTGAAACGATCATGCAGGTGAAAACATTTTTGCTGACGCTCGGCGCAGGGATGCTCGGCGGCGCGGCCGTGACGATGCTGCTGCCGGAGCAGTGCGCGGTGCGGCGCACGGCGCAGGATGCGGTTGACTCTGCCAAGCAGGCGGTCTCCGACATGCTGCAATAAGCCCGCCGAAAACGGGCAAAGCGGCAGACTTTGCGAAAAGCCTGCCGCTTTTTCAATCTCAAAGGGTTTGAATCCGTCGCAAAGCGACACCGCAGCGTCGCTTCTTTTGAAGCGACATTTCACGCAGACGAAGTCTGCATTTCATATGCGAAGCATATTTCACTTGCTCGAAGAGCAAATTTCACTGCGCAGCCGTGCAGCCGCGCCGCCGTGCGCCAGCCGTGCTCAGTCCCGGAAGACCCAGATATCCGGCCAATCGGCCCGGGTCATGCCGAGCTTTTTTTGCAGGGCGGTCGAGGCGTCGTTGCCGTCGATCACATGGCACCAAGGCACCCAGCCGCGCTGGAGGTGCCAGTCGATCAAAAAGGCCTCGAGGGCAAAGCCGTAGCCCCTGCGCCGGAATTCCGGCAGGATCTCCAGCATCCCCATGCTGCCCTCGTGGTGCAGCCCGATGAACCCGGCAAGCCTGCCGCTCTCATACAGGCCGAACAGCCGTCCGGCGGCGGACTGCTCATAGAAAAACTCCGTGCAGTCGCCGAGCAGGCCGTAGTGCGGCGCGGCCAGCGGGACGTCCTCGCGCGGCATCGGATGGATGTCAATCGAGCGGTCGAAATCGGGGGCAGCGTCGCGGCAATAGACCCACTGGGCGCAGTCTGTGCGGCCGGTCATGCCGAACAGCTCGGTCACGAGGTCGGCGGCCTGCGCGCTTTTCACCGAAAACGTGTCGGTCTGCGGCGGCGTGAGCACTTGCAGCAGCGCGCGCAGACGCGGAATGTCCAAAATGTCGGAGAACACCGTGCGCCCGTCGGGGCTGCAAAGCACGCTGCCCTCCGCACCCTCGTAAAGCGCGCGGCCGTGCTCCCGGCGCAGCAGCTCGGTTTGGTCGATCAAATTCAAATTCATGGCTTCGCTTCCTTTCGCCCTCTATTATACACAAGAAAGCCGCCCGGCGCAATCTTGCATTTTTCTGCACGGTTTGCTATAATATTCCCAAACCGTGCAAAAAGAGAATCGGAGGTCATCTCATGAAAAAAACCGTTTTACGCAGCTATGCAAGGCTGATCGCCACGACCGGCGTGAACGTCCAAAAGGGACAGGAGGTCTTCATCACGGCCGAGCTGGATCAGCCGGACTTCGTCACGATGGTCGCGGAGGAATGCTACCGCGCGGGCGCGAAGCGCGTCGTGGTCGACTGGACGCACCAGCCCCTTGACAAGCTGAACTACCGCTGGCGCAGCGCCAAGAACCTTTCGACGCTGGAAAGCTGGGAGGAAGCGCGCTGGCAGCACTACACCGAGGAGATCCCCTGCCGCATCTATCTGCTGAGCGAGGACCCCGACGGCCTCAAGGGCGTCAATCAGGAGAAAATGGCCAAGGCCGATCAGGCGCGCTACCGCGTCATCAAGCCCTATCGCGACCAGATCGAGAACAAATATCAGTGGTGCATCGCGGCCGTTCCGGGCGAAAAATGGGCGAAGAAGCTCTTCCCGAAGCTGAGCAAACATCAGGCCGTCGAGGCGCTCTGGCAGGCCATTCTGGACGCCTCGCGCGTGACGGACGACCCCGTGCAGGCGTGGAAGGAGCACAACGAGGATCTTGCCGGGCGCTGCGCCTATCTCAACAGCCTGAACCTGACCGAGCTGGAGTACCACAGCAGCAACGGCACGGACTTCCGCGTGGGCATGATCCCCGAGGCGGAGTTCAAGGGCGGCGGCGAAAATTCCCTGCAGGGGATCTTCTTTAACCCGAACATCCCGACCGAAGAGGTCTTCATCTCGCCGATGCGCGGCAAGGCCGAGGGCATCGTCTATTCGACCAAGCCGCTGTCGTATCAGGGGCAGCTCATCGAGAATTTCTCCATCCGCTTTGAAAACGGAAAGGCCGTCGAGGTGCACGCCGAGAAGAACGAGGCGCTGCTGCAAAAGCTCGTCGACATGGACGAGGGCTCGGCCTATCTGGGCGAATGCGCGCTCGTGCCGTATAACTCCCCGATCCAGGAGAGCGGCCTGCTCTTCCTGAATACCCTGTTCGACGAGAACGCCGCCTGCCATCTGGCGCTCGGCATGGGCTTTGCCGACACGATCAAGGATTTCGAGCACAAGACGCTCGACGAGTGCCGCGCGCTGGGCGTCAACGACTCCATGATCCACGAGGACTTCATGATCGGCTCGGCCGACCTGTCCATCGACGGCCACAGCGCCGACGGCAAGACCTACCCGATCTTCCGCAACGGCACCTGGGCCTTCTAATAAAGAACCAGCCTCCGGTCTGATTTTGACCGGAGGCTGGTTTTATGCAATTAAAAAGTATTGTTGCGTTCAGAGAAATTTCACGCGGGCTTCGAGCGGCTGCTTGGGCTTCTGCGTGACCGGCTCGAGCGGACGGCCGAGGGGGATGAGCGTGCGGGGCGTCTCATCGGCCGAGATGTGCAGCAGCGCGCGGACGCGCTCGGCGTTGCCGTCGAATTTCATCATGCCGTCCATCCAGACACCGGCATAGCCCGAGGCGGTGATCGCGAGCATGACGTTTTCCACGGCGGCGGCGTAGTCCTCAAGCTCGAATTGCAGCGCGTGATCCCCGGCGCGGATGCATTTCGACGATGCCACCAGCAGCACCGGCGCGGTCTGCACGGCCTTCGTCGGGAAGATCGCGGCAAGCTTCTGCCGCAGCGCGGCATCCGTCACAACGTAAAACGACGTAGTTTGCAGGTTGTAGCCCGAGGGCGCGCGCACCCCGGCCTCCAGAATCTTGCGCAGCGCCTCCTGAGGAACGGCCTCCTGCGCAAACGGCCCGCAGTAGCTCCCGCGCCGCTTTACGACGTCAAAAAAATCCATTTCGAAATCCCCTTTCGTTTTTTTCTTCCGTATAGACCGAAATTGTGAACAAATCAGAGGCTCCCAAGCGCTCAGCGGTTCAAAAGCCGCGCCGGGAGCGGACGATGCACGCGCATCGCGCCTTTGGGGCAGAATTCCTGGCAGCAGAAGCAGCGGATGCAGACTTTTTTGTCGATCACGGCGCGCTGATTCACGATCCGGATCGCGTGCGCCGGGCAGATGTCGCGGCATTTGCCGCAGCCAATGCAGGCCTTCGGCGCGAGGCGCGGCTCACTGCGCAGGGCGCGGCGTGCGACGCCGCTGAACATCCGGCCGAGCCGGCCGGGCAGAAGCGTCTCAAATTGCAGTCCGCGTCCGCGCTCGATGCGCTTGAAATCGGGCACACAGAGCGCGGCGAGGTCGCCCACGATCTCGTCGGGCGTGTCGTCCAGCAGGCCGAATTTCCGCGCGGCCTGAAGCGTCGGCACGGCCATGGGGTCAAGGCCGATCAGACGGGCACAGACGCGGTCGAGCCGGTGGCAGTCCGTCCCGGCCAGCAGCGCGCCGACGTGGCGCGGCGTCCCGGCGGTCGGGCCGTTGCCCTCCATGGCGGTGACGGCGTCGACCAGATAGAGCCGGGGCTTGAAATAACGGTTCAGATCGACGATCATCCCGGCAAAATCCAACGGGTCGGGATAGCGGAAGTGATACTCCGGCTTCGTCGTGCCGGGCACGACGCCGAACAGGTTCTTCGTCGCGGCGGAGAGCGACATCATGCCGTGGCTTTTCAGCTTGCAGAAGCTGATGATCGCGTCGGCGTCGTCAAGATAGGCGGTGTAGGCAAAGCGCCGCGCCACAAAGGCCTCCGGAAAGGAGGCCTCTTTTTGGTCAAAATTGCGGTTCAGCTCCGCTCCGGCGGCCTCAGCCTCGGCCAGACCGGTGACGCGGTAGACGTGCTCCAGAACGGCGGGCGTAAAGCGATTGCCGGGGCTGTCGCCGATCACAACGGCCGCGCCGCGGCGCTTGAGCAGACGCGTCAGCGCCGCGAGAAGCGTGGGGTGGGTCGTGGCGGCGGCATCGGGCTTCATGGCTGCGACGAGGTTCGCCTTGATGACCACGCGCATCCCGGGACGCACCCACTCCAGACCGCCCAGCGGCGCCAGAACCTCGGTCAGCGCGCGCTCACAGACCTCCGGGGTATAGGCAGCGCAGGCGGCGACGGATACGTCGGGCATCTCAGCCCTCGAGCAGAAGCTCGGCGATCTGCACGGCGTTCGTGGCCGCGCCCTTGCGCACCTGGTCGCCGCAGCACCACAGGCACAGACCGTTTTCGTCGGTCAGGTCGGGGCGGATGCGGCCGACAAAGACGATGTCCTGATCGGACGTGTCAAGCGGCATCGGATATTCCTTCTTGGCCAGCTCGTCGACCAGACGGCAGCCGGGGGCGGCGGCGATGGCCGCGCGCGCCTCCTCCACGGAGACAGGCCGGTCAAAATGCAGGCTGACGGAGATGGAGTGACTGCGCACGACCGGCACGCGCACACAGGTGCAGGAGACCTTCAGCTCCGGCAGGTGCATGATCTTGCGCCCCTCGTTCTGCATCTTCATCTCCTCGCTCGTGTAGCCCTCGAATTGCTCGCTGCCGATCTGCGGGATCAGGTTATAGGCGATCTGATAGGGGAAGACCTTCGGCTGCACGGGCTTGCCGGTGCGCAGCGCCTCGACCTCCTCTGCCAGCTCCAGCGGGCCGCCCGCGCCCGCGCCGGACACGGCCTGATACGTCGAGGCCGTCATAGAGCGGATGGGGCTGAGGCCGTTGAGGGCGTTGACCGCCGTGACCGTGATGATGGTCGAGCAGTTCGGGTTGGCGATGATGCCGCGGTGCAGCTTGGCGTCGCCGGGGTTGATCTCCGGGACGACGAGCGGGACGTTCGGATCCATGCGGAAGGCCGACGAATTGTCGACGAACACCGCGCCTGCCTTGACGATTGCCGGGGCGAAGCGCTTGGCGATGTCGTTCTCGGCCGCGCCGAGGACGATGTCCATGCCCTCGAAGGCGGCGTCGCAGGCCTCCTCGACGGTGATGGGGCTGCCGTTCCACTCGAGCACCGTTCCGGCGCTGCGCGCGCTGGCCAGCAGGTGCAGCTCCCTGATCGGGAACCGCCGCTCGGCCAGAACCTTCATCATCTCTCTGCCGACGGCGCCGGTCGCGCCGAGAATGGCAACGTTATATTCTTTCATTTGGATTACCTCACTTTACAAAAGCGTCATACAGGATGCGGATGGTCTGGGCGTAGTCCTCGTCGTCCACGCCGACGAGGATGTTCAGCTCATCCGGCCCCTGCGAGATCATACGGATGTTGATGCCCTGCTCGCCGAGCGCCGCGAAGATCTTGCCGGAGGTACCGGCGCGGCGCGCCATTTTGCGGCCGACGGCGGCGACGATGGCGATGTTTTCAATGATGACCAGATGATCCGGCCGTACCGTGCGCCGCAGGGCGTCGGTGAGCGAATACTGCCGGGGGCGGAGCTTCTCGCCGGGGACGACGAGGCTGATGCAGTCGATGCCGGTCGGCGTGTAGCAGACGGGGACGTTGTTTTCCTCAAAGACCTGCATGATCTGCCGCAGCGTGCCCACCGCGCCGCTCATGCCCTTTTTCGAGATCGTGACGATGGAGAAATCCTTCTTGCCTGCAATGCCCGTGATGAAGCGCGGCGCGTTGCGCGGCTCGTTGAATTCGTCGGAGATCAGCGTGCCGGGGTTGGCCGGGTCGTTCGTGTTGCGGATGTTGAGCGGGATGTTTTTCTCGCGCACGGGGAAGACGGTCATTTCGTGCAGCACCTGCGCGCCGCTGTAGGACAGCTGGCGCAGCTCGCTGTAGGTTGCGCGCTCGATGGTCTTGGGGTGGTCGACGATGCGCGGGTCGGCCATCAGAATGCCGGAGACGTCCGTCCAGTTTTCGTAGACCTCGGCGTTGAGCGCGGCGGCGGCCAGCGCGCCGGTGATGTCCGAGCCGCCGCGCGTCAGGGTGCGGATCTTGCCGTCGGGCATCACGCCGTAAAAGCCGGGAATGACGGCGCAGCCGTCGCCGAGAATGTCGCGCAGGGCGGCGTAGGATTTTTCCTGATCGACCGTGCCGTCGTAGCGGAAATAGAGCCAGCGCGTCGCGTCGATGAAGGTATAGCCGAGGAAATCGGCCATCAGCCGCGCGGAAAAGTATTCGCCGCGCGAGACCAGCTCCTCGCAGGAGATGCCGCTCTCCATTTTCTGGTGCAGCGCGTCGAACTCGGATTCAAGGTCGGTCTTGAGCCCCAGCTCGTCGCGAATGGTGCAGTAGCGCTCGCGGATCTTGCCGAAAATGTCGGCGTAGGACACGCCGTATTGCAGATGCGCGTGGCAGAGGTAGAGCAGATCGGTGATCTTGTTGTCGTCATGCGTGCGCTTGCCTGCGGCCGAGACGACCACGACGCGGCGCGCCGGGTCGGCGTGCACGATGTCGGCGATCTTGCGGTATTGCGCGGCGTCCGCCATGGACGTGCCGCCGAATTTCAGAACTTTCATTGGGAAGAACTCCTTATTTGATTATCGCAGGGAGGCGAAGAAGCACTCCGGGTCGACCGCGCGCCGGGCTTTGGCCCACGCGTGCATCTCCGTGACGGAGACGGGCGTTGTGATAACGGCGCGGTCAAGCACTTTTTCGATGTGCGCCTTGAGCCACGCGTCGACGCCGTTCGTGCGGACGTAATACTGCCGCACCACGCTGCGGTTATCCACCGCAGTCGGCTCGAGCCGGTCGGTGTAGAACCCCGTCCAGCCGCGCGAAACGTCCACGCAGTCCTGCAAGACATTATATGCCGTGGGATAGCGCCCCGCGCCCTGCCCGTAGAAGCTCTGCTTGCCGATGCGCTCGCCGGTCAGGGAGATGAGGTTGTTGTTCGTCGGGATGGCCGACTCGGGCATGGCCGGGGTCATGAGCGTCGGCTCGATGTAGGCCACGACGCTGCGCTCGAGCTTGCGCGAGGCGGCGAAGAGCTTGCAGACGCGCCCCATGCGGCGGAAGGCCGCAATGTCGCCGTCGGTGATCTGCTCAATGCCGCAGACGTCGACGTCGTTTTCGTCGATCACGCGGCCGTATGCGATGTTCGACGAGATCACGAGCTTGCGCCGGATGTCCGCGCCGCTGACGTCGTTCGACGGGTCGCGCTCGGCGTAGCCCAGCTCCTGCGCCTCGTGCAGCGCCTCGGCGTAGCCGACGTCGGTCGTGTGCATCCGGTCGAGGATGAAATTCGTCGTGCCGTTCATGATGCCGCTGATATGGATGACCGGCTCCTGCTCGATCGTCCGCGCCAGCGTCGTCAGCCACGGGATGCCGCCGCCGGCCGCCGCCGTGCAGCGCAGGGCGACGTGCTTTTCCTCGGCCAGCTCGACCAGCTCGCGGTAGTGCGCCGCGATGAGCAGCTTGTTGGCCGTGATGACGTTCTTGCCGGCCTCGAGGCTCGCCTTGACCCATTCATAGGCCGGATGCAGGCCGCCGATGACCTCGACGACCGTGTCGACCGTCTCGTCGGCAAGGATCTGCTCCATATTTTTCGCGACCGGGCAGGTGATGCCGTCGAACAGCACCAGAGAGAGCACATAGGCAAGCTCCATGTCGTCGCGTTCGGTGATATAATCATAGACGCCGCGCCCGACCGTTCCGAGGCCGAGCAGCGCAATGCGCAGCTTCTTTTTTGCCATGATTTTCCCCTTTCTTTCAAAAGCATTTGTCTCCGTGAGAAAAACACTTGCATTTTTCTGAAAAACAGTATATCATAGGAGCAGACAAATTGCAAGACGGGATAGGTGGTTTTTTTATGATTTATCAAAGTACCAGAAACGCGGCGCTGACCGCGACGGCGACGCAGGCCGTGCTGCGCGGGCTTGCGCCGGACGGCGGGCTTTACGTCCCCGACCGCTTCGAGCCGTTTCCGTGGCAGGAGATGCTCACGCGCGACACCTTCGGCATGGCCGAGGGGATCTTGAGCGCGCTGCTGCCGGAGTTTGAGGATATGCACGGGCTGGTGCAGCGGGCGTACCGCGGCAAGTTCGAGACGGACGAGCTGACGCCGCTCGTGCCGGTCGGCGGGCGCTATGTGCTCGAGCTGTTCCGCGGGCCGACGTCGGCCTTCAAGGACGTCGCGCTGTCGATGCTGCCGCAGCTCATCACGGCCGCGCGCCGTCAGGAGGGCGTGCGCGACGAGATCGTGATCCTCACGGCGACCTCCGGCGACACCGGCAAGGCCGCGCTCGCGGGCTTCCGGGATGTTCCGGGCACGCGCATCCTCGTGTTCTATCCGGACGCCGGCGTCTCGGCCGTGCAGAAGGCGCAGATGGTCACGCAGGAGGGCGCAAACGTCTGCGTCTGCGCCGTGCGCGGGAATTTTGACGACACGCAGACCGGCGTGAAGCGGATCTTTGCCGCCGGTGCGCCGGAAAACAGCGGCGTGCGCCTCTCGTCGGCCAACTCGATCAACATCGGGCGGCTGGCGCCGCAGGTGGTCTATTATTTCAAGGCCTACGCCGACCTGCTCCGGACGGGCAGGGTCGCGTGCGGCGAGCCGGTCGACTTCGTTGTGCCAACGGGCAACTTCGGCGACATTTTGGCCGGATATTTCGCCAAGCGCATGGGTCTGCCCGTCGGGCGGCTCGTCTGCGCCAGCAACCGCAACGACGTGCTGACGGACTTCCTGCGCACGGGCGTCTATGACCGCCGCCGCCCGTTCTATAAGACGCTCTCGCCGTCGATGGACATCCTTGTCTCGAGCAACCTCGAGCGCCTGCTCTATCTGCTCTGCGGCGACTGCGGGGAGGTCGCGGGCTATATGCGCGCGCTCCGCGACGACGGCTGCTACACCGTCTCGCCCGCGCTGCTCGGGAAGCTCCGCGCCGAGTTTGCCTGCGGCTGCTGCTCCGACGAGGAGACAAAGCAGACCATCGGCAGGGTCTGGCGCGAGGAGGGCTACCTCATGGACACGCACACCGCCGTCGCGTGGCACGTCGCCGAGCAATACCAAAGCGACGCGCCCGTCGTGGTGCTCTCGACGGCCTCGGCCTATAAATTCCCGGCAGCGGTGCTCTCGGCCGTCGGCGGCGACGCCTCGGGCGACGAGTTTGACGTCATGGAGCGCCTGCACGCGCTGACCGGCGTGCCCGTGCCGAAGGCGCTGGCCGAGCTGCGCACGAAGCCCGTGCGCCATCACGCCGTGATCGACCGCGAGGAGATGCCGGCCTTCGTGAACGCGCATCTGAAGGGATAAAATTCGATGAAATTCTACAAATACTGCGGGGCAGGGAACGACTTCGTCCTGCTGGAAAATTTTGACGGCGCGCTCAAGCCCGCGCAGCTTCCCGAGCTGGCGCGCAGGCTCTGCGACCGGCACTTCGGCGTCGGCGCGGACGGCCTGATGATCGTCGAGCCGCCGCGCGCCGGGGGAGACTGCTCCCTGCGCTTTTTCAACGCCGACGGCTCGCTTGCCGAGATGTGCGGCAACGGGGCGCGCTGCCTCTGCCGCCACTGCTTCGACCGGGGCATCTCCGGCGACGCGCCGCGGCTCGAGACGGACGCCGGCCTGGTCGTCGGCCGCCGCCTCGCGGCCGACCGCTACCGCCTGCGCCTGAACCGCCCGAGCGAATTTCGGCAGGGGCTGGCGCTTCCGGCGGCGTCGCCCGCGCCGAACGGCGTGGATTACGTCGTGCTCGGCGAGAACGGCATTCCCCACGCCGTCGTGCCGCTGGAGGCGGCGCGCCTCGACGGCGACCGGGACGCACTGCGGGCGTTCGCCCGGGCGCTGCGGCATGACGCGGCCTTCCCCAAGGGCGCGAACGTCAACCTCTGCGCCGTGACCGCGCCGGACACCGTGCGTCTTGTGACCTTTGAGCGCGGCGTGGAGGATTTCACGCTGGCCTGCGGCACGGGCGTCGGCTCGACCGTTTTCGCGCTGACCAAACGCGGCCTCGTCAGTGGACGCGGCGTCCGCGTCCTGACCGACGGCGGCACGCTCCTTGCCGACACCGACGGCGTCGACCTCGACCTGACCGGCCCGGCGCAGCGCAGCTTCGTCGGCGAATTCGACGATTCACTCTATTTATATAAGGAGGACGAGCTTCGATGAGCATTCAAGCCGTGACCCACGCCGTGAACGTCCGCCGCGAGGGCAGGACGGTCGTCATTCTGGATCAGACGCTCCTGCCGAACCGCACGGAGTACCTCACGCTTTCCGAGCCGGGCGAGCTTTGGGAGGCGATCC
Organism: uncultured Eubacteriales bacterium; assembly: GCA_900546415.1. Taxonomy (GTDB): domain Bacteria; phylum Bacillota; class Clostridia; order Oscillospirales; family Oscillospiraceae; genus JAZOXB01. The sequence continues at coordinate 1,697 of URCY01000020.1, read as the reverse complement.
ACGCACTGCGCATCCGCGGCGCGCCCGCCATCGGCATTTTCGCGGCCTATTCCATGGCCGTGCTGGCCGCCGGGATCGACGCGCCCGATTTCGACGGCTTTTACCGCGAATATCGCCGTCTTTCGGACTATCTCAACAGCTCCCGCCCGACGGCGGTGAACCTCTCGCACATGCTTCGGCGCATGGACGGCGTCGTGCTGGCGCACCGGGACGCGCCGCGCGCGGCGCTGCTGGCCGCGCTCGACCGCGAGGCGGCCGCGATTCATCAGGAGGACATAGACATGTGCCGCGCGATTTCGGAATACGGCCTGTCGCTGCTGCACGACGGGGACAACGTCCTGACGCACTGCAACGCAGGGCCGCTGGCCACCTCGCGCTACGGCACGGCGCAGGGGCCGTTCTATCTGGCGCAGGAGCGCGGCGTCAGGCTGCACGTCTGGGTCGACGAGACGCGCCCGCTTTTGCAGGGCGCGCGGCTGACGAGCTATGAGCTGACGCGCGCGGGCGTGGACTGCACGCTCATCTGCGACAACATGGCCAACCTCGTCATGCGGCAGGGCAGGGTGCAGGCCGTGTTCTTCGGCTGCGACCGCATCGCCCGCAACGGCGACGTCGCAAACAAGATCGGCTCGTCCGGTCTGGCCGTGCTGGCGCATCACTACGGCATCCCGGTCTATTCCCTCGGCCCGTCGACCACGATCGACTTCTCCTGCCCCGACGGCGACCACATTCCCATCGAGGAGCGCCGCCCGGACGAGATCAAGGAGCTGTTTTATGAGCAGCCCATGGCGCTGCCGGAGGTCAGGTGCTACAACCCGAGCTTCGACGTGACCGACCACAGCCTGCTCAGCGGCATCGTCACCGAGCGCGGCATCGTGCGCCCGCCGTTCGACGAGGGCTTCCGCAGACTCTTCCCGGAGGCGATGGGCACATGAGCTATCAGAATTCCAACGAGGCGCAGGAGGCGATCCTCGAGGCCGGACGCCGCCTCTATCAGCGCGGCTATGTCGCCGCCAACGACGGCAACATCTCCGCCCGCATGGCCGACGGCACGATCTGGGCGACGCCGACCGGCGTCTCCAAGGGCTTCATGACGCCGGAAATGCTTGTGCGCCTGACGCCGGAGGGCGCGGTCGTCGAGGGCACGTGGCGCGTCTCGAGCGAGATCGCTATGCATCTTGCGATCTACCGCGAAAATCCGGCGCTGGGCGGCGTCGTCCATTCCCATGCCCCGGCCGCGACGGCCTATGCCTCGCTGGGCAAGCCCTTTGATCTGGCCATTTCGCTCGAGACGGCGGTGCAGCTCGGCGTGATCCCCTGCGCGCCCTATGCCGTCACCGGCTCGCCGGAGCTGGCCGAGGCCGCCGCGCAGTTCTGCCGGGAGTATCACGGCGCGTTTCTGGAGCACCACGGCGCGGTCACATGGGGCGCGGACGTGATGCAGGCGCTGTTCCGCACGGAGAGTCTGGAGCACACGGTCACGATGTACGAGCATATGCTCGCCCTCGGCACGCCGCGGCTGCTCACCGAGCGCCAGCTCGAGGAGCTGGAGGCCGTGCGCAGGCGCTTCGGCATCACCGGCGGCGGCCGCCCGCGCGGACGAGAGGCTTCGCAGTGAAATACGATCTTTGGAACCTCTGATTAAATCGTCTGCGGCGCTCAGCGGGTCTTTTGCCCCAACTTGTCGGTTTGAAAAT
>URCY01000019.1 GCA_900546415.1 uncultured Eubacteriales bacterium | reverse complement strand
TTCCGAACATTTTTGCAGTCTGCCAGCGTGTCAAAAAAGGCTTTTTGACACGCTGGCGGAGACTCCGAACCGGAGTCTCCGCTTTTGTACGCGATGGTTGACAAAATCCGACTTTTCGGGTATGCTGGAAGGGAAAGCAGGAGAGGATCGGAGGATTCCGTCATGACTGTGACCGGGCATTATACCTCGCCGTTGGGCGAAATTCTTCTGGCTGCCGACGAGCGCGGCCTGACCGGCCTGTGGCTGGAGGGGCAGAAATCTGACCCCGCCGGACTGCCTGCGGCGCACGAGGAGCGGCGCACGCCGATCCTCGCGGAGGCCGCGCGCTGGCTGGACGTCTATTTTTCCGGGCAAGAGCCGGATTTCCTGCCGCCGCTGCACCCGCCCGGCTCGGAATTTCAGCTGGCCGTGTGGGAGCTGCTTTTGCAGATCCCCTACGGGCAGACCACGACCTACGGCGCACTCGCGCGGCAGCTCGCGGCGCGGCGCGGCCTTTCGCGTATGTCGGCGCAGGCGGTCGGCGGCGCGGTCGGGCACAACCGGATCTCGGTTATGATCCCGTGTCACCGCGTCGTTGGCACGAACGGGAGCCTGACCGGCTATGCCGGCGGACTGGACAAGAAGATCCGGCTGTTGGAGCTGGAGCACGCCGATATGACCGGCCTGTTTATCCCCAAAAGGGGCACGGCGCTTTGAAGCGCAGCGAAGGAGGACAAGCTATGATGCAAAAACTTTCGGTCGCGTTGTGTTTTCTGACGGTTCTGGCGCTGCTCGTCGGCTGTTCGAGCACGGCGCATACCGGCGCGGCGGACATTCGCCTCGACCGCGAGGCGTCTTACTTTGACGATTTTACGGTTCAGGACGAAACGGTTTTGCTCCGATGCGTGCTGCAAATTGAAAACGACGGCGCAGAGCAAGAGGTGACGATCAAGGGCTTCTTCCCGGACGACGTCGGCAAGCTGATCGATTCCTCTCCGCTCGTCGGCTATCCGGAGGCTGCCGATCCCGAGGGGCAGACCTTCCTTCTGCGGCACGGGACGAACACGGTCAATGTCGTGTTTCGCGGGGGCTACGCCGGTACGCCGCAAAAGGCGAACCGCCTGCTGCCCGAGATTACGATCGAGCCTGCATAAACGCACGGCGGCGATTTGGAAAGCCCAAATCGCCGCCGTTTTTAATGCCTGCGCGCCGCGCAGAGACTGGTGCCGCCAGCCGGAATCGAACCGGCACGGTATCGCTACCGGCAGATTTTAAGTCTGCTATGTCTACCGATTTCATCATGGCGGCATATATACCGTATTCTATCATTTCTGCGCGGCCGCGTCAAGTGTGAAATCCCGCACGGGGGCGATTTCCGGGGCCTGCGACGCGCGACTTAGGTGTGTGAACTAATATAATGTATCTCCAGTGCTACGGACGGGTGTCCGCGCTGCGTGGACACCACGGGGCACAGCGGAAAATCCGTCATATCAAAATACGAATTGAATATATCTAACACGACTTATTTGTGCATAATTTTTGGGAAACAAGGACGATTAAAAGCAAAATAAAAAGCGTTTCGCGCGCAGGAAGTTTGCTTTTTTCCGTTTTTCAAAACCGGATTCGTGAAAACGTAGAATTCCGACGCCCGTCCTTGTAAATAAAATCAAAAGCTGATAGAATAAGAGAACCAGAATAGGGCTTTTGCCCTCTAGTTGGAAAATTTAAGGAGGAAACACAATGAAGAACACGATGAAACGCATCATGGCACTCGCGCTGATTCTCGCCATGATCATCGGCGTGGTGCCGTCTGTGTTTGCGGTTGACTATGTCAATCACTTCACGGATGTCCCCACAAACAAATGGTATGCCGAATACGTCGAGTACGTGAATGATCGCGGCTGGATGAACGGCATCGGCAACAACCTGTTCGGGCCGGACGATACGCTCGAGCGCGCAATGGTCGCCACGGTGCTTTACCGCAAGGCCGGCTCGCCCGCAGTCGCCGCTCCGAGCACCTTCACCGACGTCCCCGCCGGCAAGTGGTACAGCAATGCTGTCGCTTGGGCGCAGGCGACCGGCGTCGTGAACGGCGTTACCGCGACCGAATTTGCTCCGTCGCAGAACGTGCTCCGCGAGGAGCTGGTCACGATGATCTGGCGCGGCGCCGGTGAGCCGAAGGTTGCGGAAGACCACCTGAAGGACTTCCCGGACTCCGGCAGCATCAGAGCCTATGCGAAGGCTGCCTTTAACTGGGCCATCGCCAACAAGATCATCGGCGGCGCCAACGGCAAGCTCCTCCCGCAGGACAACGCAACGCGTGCCGAGTTCGCGAAGATCATGACGCAGTTCGACAAGCTGGAGAACCCGTGCGAAGCCCACAAGTGGGATGACGGCAAGGTCACCAAGGCGGCCACCTGCACCGAGGCCGGCGAGAAGACCTACACCTGCACCGTCTGCGGCAAGACCAAGGTCGTTGCAATCCCGGCTCTGGGTCACATCGACGAGAACAAGGACAACAAGTGCGATCGCTGCGGCGAAAAGCTCGGCGACACGCCCACGCCCCCGACTCCCACGACGGAGAAGGTCGTCATCTACTTTGCCGGCAAGGGCAAGGTCATGACCACCGAGGAGTACACCTACACCAGCGCCACCACCGGCAAGAGCAAGGTCGAGCTGGTCGCTGCGGACGCTACGCTCGAGGACGGCAAGGTCAAGACCGCCGCGACCAACGTGGCCGAGTTCGAGATGACCACGACCAACGGCGTCACTACCTTCAAGACGGTTGACGGCAAGTACCTCTTCGCCGACGGCACGGATGTCAAGCTCGTTGACGCCGAGGGCGAGAACACCAAGTTCGTGCTCGAGGATGCTGCGAACGGCAAGTTCATCCGCTGCGCCACCGCTGAGATCGGCGGCAAGCAGCAGTATCTGGAATTCTGGGGCAACTACTTCACCGTTTTCGGTATGGATTCCACCAAGCCCGAGATCTATATGTTCGGGCTCTATCCTCTGGCAACCGGCGGCGATACCCCCACTCCTCCCACGCCCACCGGCGACAAGACGTTTGCAAAGGTCACTGCCGACCTCACCAACTGGGCAGGCACCTATGTGATCGGCTATGAGCTGGGCGACGGCACTGCCGTGATTTTCAACGGCAAGACCGACACCGACGGCAACATCGTCACGGCCTCCGTGACGGATAACAAGGTCACCGTTTCTTCCGAGTGCGCCATTGAGGTCGCTGCCGTGGAAGGCGGCTACACGCTCAAGGCCAGCGCCGGTTATCTGAACGGAAAGACCAGAGACGACGCGCCTGCAAACGGCACGAAGTTTGAAACGGAACCCTCCACCGCAACGATCGAGTGGAAGGACGGCAACCCCGTCATCACCAGCGCGGCCGGGACGGTCTTCCGCTACAACAACGGCCTGCAGTACGGCAGCGAGACCGAATACTGCAAGTGGTTCCGCTTCTACAAGGCGAACAGCTCCATCCAGACGCCCGTGGTTCTCTATAAGCTGGTCGACGGCGAGACTCCCACGCCTCCCGATCCCCCCACGCCTCCCACGCCTCCCACGCCTCCCACGCCCTCCGGTGACAGCTACGTTCTCTCCGCTTCTCTGAAGGACGGCGACGAGGTCGTGCTCTACAACCCGGGCAACGGCAAGGCGCTTGCCGGCGAGATGAGCAGCTACTATGTCGCCGGTGTCGATGTGACGCCCGCCGACAACAAGATCACCGATCCGGACGCCAAGCTGGTCTGGAAGGTCAAGAAGAATGACGACGGCTCCTTCACCTTCACGCAGGACGGCGGCAACATTCTGGGCACGGATTCCAGAGAGAATAACGGCAAGACCTATTATAACCTCTATGTTGACGGCGAGCACAAGAGCACGTGGACGGTTGAGGTTGCCAATGCGGAAACCTCCACGAACTATATCTACAGCTCTGCTATGACCGGCAGCTATGGCAAGATCTATGTTGAGTGGTATGCTAATAAGACTGCGTTCTCCGCTTTCGACGCCGGTGCGGATCGCGTTACGGAGAAGGACTTCGGCTTCCAGTTCTATGTCAAGACCGCTGAAGAGCCGCAGCCGAGCAAGGACATCACGGTTTGCTTCACCAACGACGTCCACGGCGCTTATGAGCTTTATCCCTATGCGGCGACCGCGATGAAGGGCGCTGACCTGATCGTCGACGCCGGCGATAACATCCAGGGCTCCGTCGCCACCACCCTCACCAACGGCCAGTGCATGGTCGACCTGATGAAGACGGTCGGTTATGACGTCGCTGTCCCCGGCAACCACGAGTTCGACTATGGCTTTGACCGCTTCCTTGAGATCGTCAACGGCGACAACACCCCGTATGTCTCCGCGAACCTCTGGGACAAGACCGCCGATAAGGCCGTCCTCGACGCTTACAAGATCTTCACCGTCGGCGATAAGAAGGTCGCCGTTGTCGGTATCACCACCCCCGAAACGCTTGTGAAGTCCACCCCGGCGTTCTTCCAGAACGAGGCGGGCGAATACATCTATGACTTCTGCAACGACAGCACGGGCGAAAAGCTCTACACCGTCGTGCAGAAGGCGGTCGACGCCGCCAAGGCGGAGGGCGCTGACTACGTGATCGCCGTCGGCCATCTCGGCATCGACGAGCAGTCCGAGCCCTGGACCTCCACCTCCGTCATCGCCAACACCACCGGCATCGATGCGCTCATCGACGGCCATTCCCACAGCACCTTTGCCACCACCCAGAAGAATAAGGACGGCAAGGAGATCCCCGTTGCCCAGACCGGCACGAAGCTGGAGAACGTCGGCAAGATGACCATTGCCGCCGACGGCACGATCACTGCGACCCTCCTCCCGCTCTACGAGGTCAAGACCCGCGTGAACGAGACGACGGGCAAGGAAGAAAAGTACAACGTTTATCTCTATGACACTGACCCGACTGTCGCTGCCAAGGTCGCTGAGATCAAGGCCGAGGTCGACAAGGTCAGCAATACGGTCGTCGCCAGAACCGAGGTCGACCTCACCACGCTCGACCCCACGACCGGCAAGCGCGCTGTCCGCAGCGCCGAGACCAACCTCGGTGACCTCTGCGCTGATGCTTACCGCGAGCTGCTCAAGACCGACGTTGCTTTCGTCAACGGCGGCGGCGTCCGCGCCAACATCAACAAGGGCGACATCACCTATGGCCAAATCATTGCCGTGCATCCGTTCGGCAACACGGCCTGCAAGATCGAGGTCACCGGCGAGCAGCTCTGGACGGCTCTGGAGATCGGCTCGGCTGCGTGCCCGGGCGAATCCGGCGGCTTCCTGCAGGTCTCCGGCATTGAGTACACCATCAACACCGCGATCCCGACCCCCGCTCGCTTCAACGAGAACAAGGAATTCGTGAAGCTCGAGGGTGAGCACAGAGTCACCGACGTGAAGGTCAACGGCGAACCGCTCGACGTCAACAAGACCTACACCCTCGGCGGCCACAACTACATGCTCATCAACGGCGGCGACGGCTACACCGTCTTCAAAGGCAGCAAGATCCTTGCGCAGGAGGTTGCCATCGACAACGAAGTCCTCATCAAGTACATCACCGGCACGCTCCACGGCGTTGTTGGCGCGGATTCCATCTATGCCAATCCGACCGGCGCGGGCCGCATCAAGATCGTCACCTCGGCTCACGAGCACACCTACGGCGACGTGAAGTACACGTGGACTGCTGACGGCGAGAGCTTCACCTGCACCGCCTACAAGGAATGCACGGTCAGCGGCTGCGGCGACAAGCTCACCGCGACCGGCACCGTCACCGCGAAGGACGACCCCGCCGCGACCTGCACCGCAGAGGGCAAGCGCGTCTTCACCGCCACCTTCACCGAGGATGGCTTCGGCACGGACACCAAGACCGTGGATCTCCCGGCTCTGGGTCATGTCGACGAGGATAAGGACAACAAGTGCGACCGCTGCGGCGCGACCCTCAGCACGCCGGTCACCGGCGCGCGCTACGAGAAGGTCACCGAGGATCAGAAAGACTGGAGTGGAACCTACCTGATCGTTTACGAAGCCTCCGAGACGGAAGCCTACGTGTTCAGCGGCGTCGACGAGCACGGGAACCTCGTCACCGCAACCTTCACCGACGGCAAGATCCCGTCGTCCGATGCGATCAAGGCCTGCGAAGTGACGGTTGCCAAGGAAGGCGACGGCTACTCCTTCAAGCTCAACGGCGGCGCTAACGCTGGCAAGTACCTGACCGCTTACAGCGGAAGAAACAAGATCGTTTTCAGCGATTCCGCAAAGGCGCTGTCCATCAAGGTGGAAGACGGTGTGGTCAAGGTTCTCGACGGCACTGCTCCGTTCCAGTTCAACAAGACAAACAACGATAACGGCCTTTGGTTCCGCTTCTTTGGCAAGAAGTCGGGCGGCCAGAGCGAAATTGCGCTGTACAAGCTGGCAAACTGAACCGGCTTCAAACAACAGAAATTTCAAGCTGTTTCCTGATTAAAATGCATAGCAAGGGAGCCGCCCTCGGGCGGCTCCCTTTGCATAACCGCAGGACGCCCGCTTCCGGTCGAAAGCAGGCGTCCGCATCAAAATCGAACGGAGCGGCACAGCAGAAGCTGTGCCGCTCCGTTTGATTCAGAGGTTCCCAAGAATCAGGATCAGAGGTTCCCAAGAATCAGCATTAGCGCAGGAAGCCCTCGAGGATCTTTTGCTCGGCCTGCTCCGGGGTCAGCCCCAGCGTCTCGAGCTTGAGGATCTGGTCGCCTGCGATGCGGCCGATGGCGGCCTCGTGGATCAGGCTGGCGTCCACATGGTTGCAGGTGATGGCCGGAATGGCCTGCACGCGGGCGCTGTCCATGATGATCGCGTCGCACTGGACATGGCCGAAGCAGCGGTTGTTGCCCTCAACGCGCGGATAAAACACCTGCGACGAGCTTCCCTGCGCGACCGAGCGCGAGACGACCTGCGTGCGGCTGCCCTCGCCGTTGAGATAGACCTCCATCTCCGAGACGGCGTGCTGCGCGCCGTGGGTCAGCAGCTTTTCGCGGATGACGATCTCGCTGTTTGCGCCGCGGCACTCGGCCTTGGTGAAGCGCTTGGTGTCGTCGACGCCGCGGATCTGGCTCGTCTCGAGCGTGACGGTCGCGCCCTCCTCCAGATAGAGGATGGTCTGCGGGTTGAGGATGCGCTTGCCGTTGCCCTCGCCCTCGCCGTAGTGCTTCTCGATATACTTCACGCGGGCGTTTTTGCCGACGTAAAACGTGTGGATGCCGTCGTGCTGGCTGTCGCAGTCGCCGCAGTTGTGGATGCCGCAGCCCGCGACGATCGTCACGTCCGCGCCCTCGCCGACGAAAAAGTCATTATAGACCATGTCCTGAAAGCCGGGCTTCGTCAGAACCACGGGAATGTGCACGGATTCGTGCTTTGTGCCCGGCGCAATGCGGATGTCGATGCCGTCCTTATCGGTTTTCGACTCGATGGTGATGTGCTCGCTGTTGCGGCGAAAGGCCTTCTGCCCGTCCGAGCGGATGTTCACCGCGCCCTCGCCCGTGCCCTTCATATCGGCAACGATCTGCAAAATGTGCTCCTGTACCTCGTTCAGCATGTTCCGTTCACCTCCAGACGGTTGCAGCCGATGACGGTGTCGGCCATGATCCTCGGATAAATTTCGTCCACGCTGCCGCGCGCCGCGACCGTGCCTCCGGCGATCAGGATGATCTCGTCGGCCAGACGGATGATGCGCTCCTGATGGGAGATGATGAGGATGGTCGCCTCTTTTTTGTCGTGGATCTCCTGGAACGTCTCGGTCAGACGTGCGAACGACCAGAGGTCGATGCCGGCCTCCGGCTCGTCGAAGATCATCAGGCTGCTTTTGCGCGCAAGGATCGTCGCGATCTCGATGCGCTTGACCTCGCCGCCGGAGAGGCTGGCGTCGACGTCGCGGTCGATATAATCCCGCGCGCAGAGCCCGACCTTGGTCAGGTAGGCGCAAGCCATGTCATGAGTCATTTTTTCACCGGCTGCGACGTCGAGCAGGTCGCGCACCTTCATGCCCTTGAAGCGCGGCGGCTGCTGGAAGCCGTAGGAGATGCCCAGCTTGGCGCGCTCGGTGACGGAGAGGGCGGTAATGTCCGTCCCGTTCCAGATGATTTGGCCGCTCGTGGCCGGGTTGATGCCCATGATCGTGCGGGCGAGGCTCGTCTTGCCGCCGCCGTTCGGCCCGGTGACGACCACAAAGCGCTTGTCCGGAATGTCCAGCGTCACGCCGCGCAGAATGTCGACGTCGCCGCCCTCCCCGGACACGCGGTAGGATAGATCGCGAATGCTCAGCATTTGAATAACCTCGGTTTTCTGTAGAATGTTCCGTTTTCAACAATATACCATATTTTCCCCCTATTTGCAAGGATTATCAGGAAACACGGCTGGGTTCTCTTGACATTTTCGCGCGCATAGAGTATACTGAGCATAACCGCATAGAACCTTCTTCGGGGTGCCGGATGCTTTCGGCTGAGATTGGGCGACAGACGCCCTGACCCGCGAACCTGATACGGATCATGCCGTCGTAGGGAAAGAATCTGACTTCCGCAATGCTTTCCGAGAACGGTTTGCGTGCGGAATTTTTTTATTGATTCAGGGAGGAACCATGAAATCACAACAAACCACCCGCAGACTGGTCACGTCTGCCATGCTGATCGCCGTCGCCTCGGTGCTGGCGCTCGTCTCGGAATTCATTCCGTTTTTGCAGCTCCGCTTCGGCGGCACGCTGACGCTGGCCTCGATGCTCCCGATCATCCTGATCTCCTATATGTACGGCCTGAAATGGGGCCTCGGCAGCGCCGCGGTCTACGCCGTCATCCAGATCTTCATGGGCTTTAAGACCGTCGCGGCGCTCTTCACGCCGGATTCCGACTCTTATATGGCGCTCTGGATGGCGATCTGCGTCGTCCTGCTGGACTATTTCCTAGCCTATACCTCGCTCGGCCTCGGCGGCATCTTTGCCCGCAAGAAGGGCGGCTGCCTGCGGCTGGTGCTCGGCGGCGTCGTTGCGCAGGTGATCTGCTACGCCTTCCATGTGCTCTCCGGCTTCCTGTTCTACGGCGCATGGGCGGACTGGTTCTTCACCGAGAGCGCCGCGAAGGATCTGGCGATCTCCGGCTGGATCATGGAGCATCTGTCCGGCAGAGGCCTTGCGCTGCTCTATTCGCTGATTTATAACGCGCTGTATATGCTGCCCGAGATCGTTCTGACGGCGGCCGTCGCGGCGCTGATCTATCGCATCCCCGCCGTCTCCAAGAATTTCGAGCGCAGATGAGACAGGGGGAGGACGTTTGCCGCATCGTCGCCGCAGGCGACTTCTCGCCGGAGCTGTATCGCGACCGCGCCGAGGCGCATCCGGCCGCGTTCGTGATCGCCGCCGACGCGGGCTACCGCTATCTGCACTGTCTGGGCGTGGAGCCGGATCTCTTCGTCGGCGACACCGATTCGCTGGGCTTCCGCCCGGACGGCGTGCCCTGCGTGCTGCTGCCGTCCGTCAAGGACGACACGGACACGATCTCGGCGCTGCGCGAGGGTCTGAAGCGCGGCTTTCGCCGCTTTGAGATCTTCGGCGCGCTCGGCGGCAAACGCCTCTCGCACAGTCTTGCAAATCTTCAGGCGCTGCTCTTTCTCAAGGAGCGGCAGGCCGACGGCGTCCTGATCGACGAGCACTGCACCGTCTGCGCGCTCTGCGGAAGCGGCGATCGGCGCACCGTCGCGCCAAATCGGTTTTTCTCGCTCTTCGCGGCGACGGAAAGCGCCGTCGTCTCGATCGCCGACGCGAAATACCCGCTGGAGCGGCACCGGCTGACGTCCGCCTTCCCCTTGGGCGCCAGCAACGAGAGCGCCGCCGTCCCCGCGACCGTCACGCTCGTTGACGGAAGCGTGTTTCTCGTCATAGAGCCGAAATAAATCCCCGGAAAGCAGGTTCGGGACGCGGCAAGCCCTTGCCGCGTCCCGATTTTCTTATACCGCGCGAGTGTGCGCAGCACACGGGATTCTTGATTTAATATTTTAATCAAGAATCAGTATCAGAGCTTCCCTTATATCACTTTTTTCGGACTGCACGGCCGTATCACGGCCGTGCGGTGATAAAAACGGTAGGTTTTTCAATAAAACCTACCGTTTTTATCACTGAAATGTATATCCCTGCGAGGCTATGCTTCGCTTTACCCGCACTTACTGCGTTGCCTCGTCCTCGTTAAGCGTCTCGCTCAGCTCCAGCCCCGGATTGCGGCGCAGGATGAAGTCGATCGCCCACGGGCTGGAGAACACCAGCAGCTTATGGCCGCGATAATCCTCAAGCAGCTCACAGTCGGAGGAGAGATAAAGCTCCTTTTCGTCGCAGGGACTTTTTTTGATGAAGCGCAGAACCTCGTAGGGTAGCCCCTCCATGCGCAGCTCCACGCCGTATTCCGACAGCATCCGATAGCGGAACACGTCGAATTGCAGCGTGCCGACGACGCCGACGATGACCTCCTCCATGCCGGTGTTCGGCACGCGGAAGATCTGGATCGCGCCCTCCTGCGCGATCTGCTCCGTGCCCTTGACGAACTGCTTGCGCTTCATGGTGTCCTTCGGGCTGACGCGGGAGAAATGCTCCGGCGCGAAGGTCGGAATGCCCGAGAATTTGAACTTTTTGCCCGGAACGGTCAGCGTGTCGCCGATGGAGAAGATGCCGGGGTCGAACACGCCGATGATGTCTCCGGCATAGGCCTCGTTGATGATCTCGCGCTCCTGCGCCATCATCTGCTGCGGCTGAGACAGGCGCAGCTTGCGGTTGCCCTGCACATGGAAGACCTCAGCCTCGCGCTCGTATTTGCCCGAGCAGATGCGCAGGAAGGCCAGCCGGTCGCGGTGCGCCTTGTTCATGTTTGCCTGAATTTTGAAGACAAAGGCCGAAAAATCGGGATCAAAGGTGTCGATCACGCCGCAGTCGGCCGTTCTGGGCAGGGGCGGCGGCGTCATGCGCAGGAACGCCTCGAGGAACGGCTCCACGCCGAAATTCGTCAGCGCCGAGCCGAAGAACACAGGGCTGAGCGTGCCGGCGCGCACCTCGTCCATGTCGAATTCACGTCCCGCGCCGAGCAGCTCGACGTCGTCGCGCAGCTGGGCGGCGCGGCGCTCACCGAGCATCTCGTCGACCAGCCCGGAATCGAGCGCGACCTCCATTTTTTCCGCGCGCTTCTTGCCCGAGACGCCCGAGAAGAACAAAATCTGGCGCTGCTGGCGGTCATAGACGCCCTGAAACTCCTTGCCGCAGCCGATCGGCCAGTTGACGGCGTAGGTCTCGATGCCCAGCTCCTTTTCCAGCTCGTCGAGCAGATCGAACGGATCCTTGGCCTCGCGGTCGAGCTTGTTGATGAAGGTGAAGATCGGGATGTGGCGCATGGCGCAGACCTTGAAGAGCTTGCGCGTCTGCGGCTCGACGCCCTTTGCGCCGTCGATGACCATGACGGCCGAGTCCGCCGCCATCAGCGTGCGGTAGGTGTCCTCTGAGAAGTCCTGGTGGCCCGGCGTGTCGAGGATGTTGATGCAGAAGCCCTCGTACTGGAACTGCATGACCGACGAGGTCACGGAAATGCCGCGCTGCTTCTCGATCTCCATCCAGTCCGAGACGGCCGCGCGCGCGTTCTTTTTGCCCTTGACGGCGCCCGCCTGCGCGATCGCTCCGCCGTAGAGCAGGAATTTTTCGGTGAGGGTGGTCTTACCGGCGTCCGGATGCGAAATGATCGCGAAGGTCCGGCGGCGGCTGATCTCCTGTTGTAAGGTTGACATAATATCTTTACTCCTTCCGTATGTTTGATCGAATCCCGGAAGGGCGTTTAATGCGGAATTCCCATATTCGATACCGTCCTGTTTGCCGCGCCGGACATCGGCGCGTGGAATGATGTGTCAAAACTAATTTATTTTACCACAATTGCGGCGGAAATACAAGGCTTTCGGTTGCATTTCCGCCGCACAATTGTTATAATGAAGCTATCAAATTTATGGAGGCCACACTATGAAACTGCTTTTCGACGCGGCAAAGACGACCGAGACGGCCGGCGGGGCGGCATTGGACAACACCTTCCGCATCGTGCTGATCGTGATGCTGGTCGGCTGCGCCGCCTATGCGCTCTACAGCGCGATCCGTCTGCGCGTGACCTGCGAGCTGGTTGACAACAAGTTCATCTATCCCGGCAACTGCAAGCCTGCGGACTGCCTCGACGCCCTCGGCTTCATCGACTACATCTTCCCGCGCTGCGTGATCTTCAGCGTCGTGATGCTGGTGCTCGCCGTGGTCTACACGCTGCTGAGCTACGTTGTGAAGCTCTCCGGGCTGATCTATTTCGACCTGGCAATGATCGTGCTGCCCGTGCTGGCCTTTGTCTGGTTCATGTATGTTCAGCGCAAGGCTGCGCGGGAGTTCTGGGGCGCATGAAAAAGAAGATCGTCATTCTCGACGGCTACGCCTCGAACCCCGGCGATCTGAGCTGGGAGGAGCTGGAGCGGCTCGGCGACCTGACGGTCTATGACCGGACGCCGCCGGAGCTGCTGGCCGCGCGCATCGCCGACGCGCAGGTGATCTTCACGAACAAGGTGCCGCTCGACGCGCCGGCCATGCAGGCCGCGCCGCGTCTGGAGCTGATCGGGCTGCTGGCCACGGGCTATAACATCGTCGACCTTGACGCCGCCCGGGCGCGCGGCATTCCCGTCTGCAACATCGTGGGCTATTCCACCGGCGCGGTCGCGCAGATGACGCTGGCGCTGCTGCTGGAGCTGACGCAGCAGGTCGGGCAATATAACGCGCTGGTGCACCGCGGCGACTGGACGAACTGCCCCGACTTCTGCTGCCTGCGCGCGCCGCTGACGGAGCTTGCGGGCAAGACCATGGGGCTGATCGGCTACGGCGCGATCGGGCAGGCCGTTGGACGCCTTGCGCTGGCGCTCGATATGCGTCTGCTCGTCACGGCGCGGCACGAGAAGGTCGTTCCGGAGGGTGCGCGCTACACGACGCTCGACGAGCTCCTGACGCAGAGCGACGTGATCTCGCTGCACTGCCCGCTGACGCCGCAGAGCAACCGCCTGATCGACGCTGCCGCGCTGCAAAAGATGAAGCCCGGCGCGCTGCTGCTCAACACCGCGCGCGGGGCGCTGGTCGACGAGCAGGCCGTTGCGGACGCGCTGCACGCCGGGACGCTCGGCGGCTACGGCGCGGACGTTGTGACGGTCGAGCCGATCCCAGCCGGGCACCCGCTGCTGACCGCGCCGCGCTGCATCCTCACGCCGCACATCGCATGGGCGCCGAAGGAGACGCGCATCCGGCTGCACCGTCTCGCCGCCGAGAATCTCCGCGCCTACCTCGCCGGGCATCCGATCAACGTTGTGAATCCCTGAGACAGAACGCCGCCGCTTTGCATTTGCAAAGCGGCGGCGTCGGTTTATTTTTTGCAGTGCGGGCAGGCGGCGCAGCTTCCGCCGCAGCCGCCGCAGCCGCCGCAGCCGCCGCAGGAGCCGCAGCCGCGCTTTTTCCTGCGCAGCAGGAACAGCAGGGCGGCCGCCAGCCAGAGGGCGACGAGCGCCAGCACGAGCCAATCGAGCGGACGCATTTCAGAACAGCAGGCACACGCCCTGATAGACCAGCAGCGCCACGAGCCACGCGATCACGCACTGGAACACCGCAACGAGCGCACCGCGCCAGCGGCCGCCCAGCTCGCGCCCGATGGCGGCTGTGGCCGCGACGCAGGGCGTGTAGAGCAGGGTGAAGGTCAGGAAGCTGAGCGCCGAGGCGATCGTGAACAGGGCGGGCAGGGCGCGCGTCAGCTCGGCGGTCGAGCCGACGCCCATCAGCACACCCATCGTGCTGATAACGGCCTCCTTGGCGGTGAAGCCGGTGATGAGGGCGGTGGAGATGCGCCAGTCCTCGAAGCCCAGCGGGCGGAAGATCGGCGAGATCCAGCGGCCGATCAGCGCCAGCAGGCTCTTGGAGCTGTCCTGCACGAAGTTCAGCCGCGTGTCGAAGGATTGCAGGAACCAGATGACCAGCGTCGCCACGAAGATCACCGTGAACGCCCGCTGCAAAAAGTCCTTTGCCTTGTCCCACAGCAGCATCATGACGCTTTTGAACGACGGGAGGCGGTAATTCGGCAGCTCCATCACGAAGGGGACGGGCTTGCCGCGGAAGGCGGTCTTGTTCATCACGAGCGCCAGCAGCACGCCGACCAGCATCCCGCCGAAATAGAGCACGCCCATGGTCAGCGCGGCATATTGCGGGAAAAACGCGGCGGAGACGGCCGCATAGATCGGAATTTTCGCCGAGCAGGACATGAACGGCGTCAGCAGAATGGTCATGCGGCGGTCGCGCTGGGAGGGCAGGGTGCGCGTGGCCATGACGGCCGGGACGGTGCAGCCGAAGCCGATGATCATCGGCACGAAGCTGCGGCCGGAGAGACCGAGACGGCGCAGGAGCTTATCCATCACGAAGGCGACGCGCGCCATATAGCCGGTGTCCTCCAGAATGGACAGGAAGAAGAACAGCACAACGATGATCGGCAGGAAGCTCACGACGCTGCCCACGCCCGCGAAGATGCCCTTGACGACGAGGCTGTGGATCACGGGGTTCATGCCGTAGGCGGTCAGGCCGCGGTCGGCCAGCGCGCCGAGCTTATCGATGCCGAGCGCCAGCAGATCCTGCAAGCCCGCGCCGACGACGTCGAAGGTCAGCCAGAAGATCAGCAGCATGATGCCGACGAAGAGCGGCAGCGCGGCATATTTGTTTGTGAGCACCCGGTCGATCCGGACGCTGCGGATGTGCTCGCGGCTCTCGCGGCACTTGACGACGGTCTTGCCGCACAGGCGCTCGATGTAATCATAGCGCATGGACGCAATGGCCGCGTTGCGGTCGAGGCCGCCCTCGTCCTCCATCTCGACGATGCTGTGCTCGAGCAGCTCCAGCTCATTTTGGTTGACGGCGAGACGCTTGATGATGTCCGCGTCGCCCTCGATCATTTTCGTCGCGGCAAAGCGGCGGGCAATCCCGGCGCGCTCGGCGTGATCCTCGATCAGGTGGGAGACGGCGTGGATGCAGCGGTGCACCGGGCCGTCGTCGCAGAAATCGACGCGCTGCGGCAGAATTTTCTCGCGCGCAGTGCGCACGGCGCAGTCGATCAGCTCGTCGATGCCCTCGTTTTTGGCTGCGACGATCGGAACGACCGGGATGCCCAGCTCCTCCGACATTTTCTGCACGTCGATCGTGCCGCCGTTGCCGCGCACCTCGTCCATCATGTTCAGCGCCAGCACCATCGGGATGCGCAGCTCGAGCAGCTGCAGCGTCAGGTACAGGTTGCGCTCGATGTTCGTCGCGTCGACGATGTTGATGATGCCGTCCGGGTGCTCGTTGAGCACGAAATCCCGTGTGACGAATTCCTCGGCGGTGTAGGGGCGCATGGAATAGATGCCCGGCAGGTCGGCAATCTCGCAGCTTTTCGTGCCGCGCAGGAGGCCGGTCTTGCTGTCGACCGTCACGCCCGGGAAATTGCCGACGTGCTGGTTTGCGCCGGTGAGTTGGTTGAAAAGCGTCGTTTTTCCGCAGTTTTGGTTGCCGACGAGGGCAAAAAGCAGCTTGTTCATTTCTGCGCCTCCGGCTCCAGCTCGATCTGCGCCGCGTCGTCGAGCCGCAGCGTCAGCTCATAGCCGCGCAGACGGATCTCCATCGGGTCGCCCATCGGCGCGATCTTCACGACCGTCACGCGCGTGCGGGGGATCAGCCCCATATCCAGCAGCCGACAGCGCAGAATGCCCTCGCCGCCCACGGCGCGGATCACGCCGCTGCTGCCGACCTTCAAATCCTTGAGTGTCATGCTCTCTCTCCTCTATCTGTTAGCCTTGTATAACTTCTGAAAAAAGTATAGCATTCGACAGAGAACCTGTCAAGATTTTTCCTTGTGTTTTGCGCGCAATGTGATTATAATGAAGGTACTACGAAAGAAAAGGAATGAGTTTATGTCGAAAACACAAGTTCGCACGCTCTGCCGCACGGCGCTCCTGCTGGCGCTCTGCGTGGCAAGCCAATTTCTGAAAAACCTCTCGCCCTATATCACCGGCCCGGTCATCAACTGCATCCTCGCCGTCGCCGCGCTCTCCTGCGGCTTCTGGAGCGGCGCGGTGCTCTCCGTGGTCACGCCGCTGACCTCGTGGCTCATCACCGGCAGTCCGGTCATGAGCGCCTATCCCGCGATCGTCCCGGCGATCATGGTCGGCAACCTGATCTATATGACCTTTGTCTGGTTTGCGGGCAGCCGCGTGGCCGAGAAGCTGCCGCAGGCCGAGCGCCTGCACTGGAGCGACGGCCGCTTCCGCATCGTGCTGCTGGTCGGCGCGGTCGCGGCGGCCTTCTGGGCGAGCATCTGCGTCTGCCTTGTGCTGCAATATAACGACATTGCCGCCCTGTTCGGCATGGGACGCAGCTCCCTGTCCCTCGTGATCGTGCTGACGGTTCTGGGCTGCTATCTGCTCTTTGCCTGCCTCTGGATGCTCGTCTCGCGCTTCCCGCGGACGTGGCTGCTGATCTTCGGCATGGTCAGCGGCGCGGTGCTCAAGGCCGTGTTCCTCTGGCTCGTCGTGGTGCGTGCCGTGCTCCCGGCCGCAGGCGAGGCAGCCAAGCTCCCGGAAAAGGCGCTCTCCGTCGCGCGCACGACCTTCTCCGTCACGCAGCTCATCACCGCGCTGCTGGGCAGCCTGCTGGCCTTCCTGATCTGGCTGCCGCTGCAAAAGCTGCTGAAGAAAAAGGAGGACTGAAATGCGCGTGCTCGCCATCGACTACGGCGACGCCCGCACCGGCATTGCCGTCTCCGACCTGACCGGCAGCATCGTCGGGCGCACCGAGGTCATCCACAGCCGCAATGCGCAGAAGACCGCCGAGGCCATCCGCGCGCTCGCCGCAGAGACGGGGGCGCAGGCGCTGGTCATGGGCTTCCCGCGCAACATGGACGGCTCGGAGGGGCCGCGCGCCGCGCTCTACCGCGAGTTTGCCGCGCTGGTCGAGCAGGTCTGCGCCATGCCCGTGACGCTCTGGGACGAGCGCCGCACCACGGTCGAGGCGCATCAGATCCTCTCGGACTGCAACTACCACGGAAAAAAGCGCAAGAACACCGTCGATGCCGTCGCGGCGTCGCTCATCCTCGAGGGGTATCTTGCGTTTTTGAAAAAATAACGGCCGCGCCGTCCGGCGCGCAGTGCCTGACCCCTGATTTATTGATACTGAAACGGAAGCTCCCCTGACGGTTCGCATCAGGGGAGCTTTTTGGAGGTTTGCCCGCCGGTGCGGCTCCCGGCGGGCGGTTGCGGGGGAACGAAATAGAGGAAAATTGTTGGGAGGAACAATTTCTTTGGTAATTTCATGGGCGTCCGGGTCTTTGCGCGGCGTTCGGAATCCGGCGAACCGGCCGCTCAGCGAATGGCGCGCATAAAGGCGCGGACAAGCGCGGGATCGACCGGCGCGTCAAGGTCGCCGCCGGGCTTGAAGCCGCTTCCGATGATCGCGCCCCCGGCAAACGGCCAGAGCGCCGCGGCATTGTTGACGTTCAGGCCGCTGCCGATGAGCACGGGGATCGGAAGATTTTTGCTGACTTCATTCAGAAGCGCCGCATCCGGCGCGACGCCGGTGGCCGTCCCGGTCAGGATCGCGGCCTCTGCGCCGCTGACGGCGATGTCATGCGCCTTTTCGCGCAGGGAGCGGTCGGCGGTGATGGTGTGGCTGCCGTGCTTGACCTGAAAATCGCCGAAGACCATGATCCGCTCCGCGTCGAGCTGACGGCGGTAGCGCATCAGCTCGGGCGCAGCCGCGCCGACGAAGCCGCTGTTGCTGATATAGGCGTTCATCAGATTGAAGCAGCGGATGAAATCCGCGCCGACGGCCTTGGCGACTGCCATGGCCTGCACGCCGCCGTTCAGATGCACCGTGACGCCGAGCGGGATCTCGGGGAAGCGGGTCTTGATCCTTTCGGCGGCGACGGCCAGAAACGCGCTCGTCTCCGGGCCGAGGTCGGCGCCGAGGCGGTAGGGCGTGTCAAACTGGTTCTCCACCTGCACGGCGTCCGCGCCGCCCTCGATCAGGGCTTCGGCGTCGCGCAGGGCGAGGTCATAGATTTGCTCGAGCGGGAGCGCGGCGCGCGGGCTTCCGGGCAGCGCCTTGAGATGCACCATGCCGATGACGGGCTTTTTGTCGCCCCAGAATCCACGGAAGGTCATGGCTCACGCCCCGACGACCTGCACGTAGACCTTGCGGTCGCGCGGGCCGTCAAACTCAAAGAAGTAGATCTCCTGCGAGCCGCCGAGCATCAGCTCCCCGTTCGAGATCGGGAAGGTCTGCTGGGCGTTGGTCAGGATGGATTTCAGATGACCGGCCGCGTCGGTGGCCGGGTCGACGGTGTGGGCAAAGGGCGAGTCGATCGGCACGAGCTTGCGCACAAGGCGGTCGACGTCGGTCAGGGCGTTCGGGTCGATGCCGCAGGCGATGACGATGCCGGCGGTGGAGTGCGGCGTGTAGACGAGGCAGATGCCGTCCTTCACGCCGGAGCGCGCGACGATCTCGCGCACCTGCGCGGTCAGGTCATGCAGCTCGTGCTTCTCGGTTTTCAGATGAAGAACTTCCATCTCGTGCTTCCTTTCTTTATACCTGCCAGCCGGCGACGGGGCCGGTGTAGAGCAGCTCGATGACGTGCTTCAGGTCGACGTCGTGCGGCGCGTCGGGATCCTTGAAGGACAGGCGCGACAGGGCGCAGGCGAACAGATGCAGCACGACCATGCTTGCCAGAACAGCGGGGAAGGGACTCAGCTCGGAGATAAAAGGCGCGACCCGGACGACGTTTTCCGTCTCCTCGCAGGCAACGTTGCCGACGACAAGCACGCGGGCGCACTGCGCCTTGGCGTATTCGACGACCTGCTGCTCACGGTGGTCGCTGATGTTGTTGCCGATGACGACGACGGCGTCGGCGCTCTTGATGGCAAAGCCGTTCAGATGCAGATATTCCTCGGCGTTGGTCGTCATGATGCGGATGCGGTTGGTCTCGATGATCTTCGCCGCGCCGATCATGCTGGCGCTGCGCGCCGGGCCGCTGCCCGCGAAGGCATAGCAGCGCGCCTCAAGGAACTTCTGCGCGTTGGCGCGGATCTTCTCGTGCTCCTCGGCATAGATGCGGCGGATGATCTGCGGGGTCTTGACGGTCAGCTCCTCGGTCAGCGCGTCGCAGGCGGCGACGTCGAGCTGCTTTTCGCGTCCCAGAGCCGCCGCGAGGGCGAACATCAGGGCAAGGCCGCTCGTGCTGGTCTTGGTCGGGAAGGACTTGGAAACGCCGGTCGCAGCGGTGACAAGCGGCGCGGTGCAGTCCTTGCCGAGGGGGCTGTCGGCATGGTTCGTCACGCCGACGGCGATGCCGTTGCAGGACGAGACGTATTCCAGCGATTTCAGAACGTAAAGGGACTTGCCGGAGGAGCTGAACAGCACGACCATGGTCTTCTCGTCGACCTTCGGCTGCAGGAGATAGAAGTCATAGGCCTCATAGCCGAAGGCCTCGACCCCGGCGTATTTGCGGAAGGCGTGGGCGGCGGCGAAGCCGATGAAGTAGCAGTCGCCGGAGCCGACGATGTAGACGCGCTCAACGTCCTTTCCCAGCTTGGCCAGCTCGTTCAGGCGGCCGGTCAGCTCCTTCATGCAGTTTTCAATGGCGTCGGCCTGCTCCATCATTTCGTTCGGGAAATAGTATTCGTCCCAGTTCAGTTTCATGTTGCGTTCCTTTCTCTTTTCATGTAGTCGTCGATCTCTTCTCTGCGCGGCATGGAGCGCGCGCCGCTGCGCGTGACAGAGATGCCCGCTGCAACGGTGGCAAAGCGCATGGCGTCCTCGACGCCGCGCCCCTCCAGCTCGGCGCAGACATAGGCGGCTGCATAGGTGTCGCCCGCGCCGGTGGCATCGGTCGCGACGTGTTCGGTCGGCGCGACGCGGAAGACCTCGTGCTGCTGCACGTCGAGCAGCAGGGAGCCCTCCTTGCCGCGCTTGACGATGAAGGTCTGGCCGGGCAGCGGCCGCAGCTCGAGCGCGTCCATCTCGCCCTGCCCCGTCAGAACGACGTCGCTCAGGGCGCACAGACGCTGCATGGACGTCTTGACCGCGGGCGGGATGGCCTCGGGCGGATAGCGCAGATTCGGGTCAAAATAGATCTTGGCGCGTCCCTTCCACTTCGGAAGCTCGGCGAAGATGCTCTCCTCCGCCGGGTGGACGCCCATCATCACGCCGGAGACGAAGATTGCGTCCGGCTGCACCTTGTCCAGATAGGCCACGTCCTCGGGCTTGAGCTTTTCATAGGCCGAGCCGTTGGCCAGCACCCAGATCGTGCGCTCGCCGTCGGGCGTGACGGCAATGAGCACCAGACCGCTGGCGTGCTCGGGGTCGAGGGGGATGCCCTCGTTGTGCACATGGTAATTCAGCATGTCGTTCTTGAGGTAATGGCCGACCTCGTCGTCTCCCAACCGGCAGATGATCGAGGTGTCGACGCCCAGAACGCCCAGCCCGGCCGCAATGTTGCCGCCGGTGCCGCCGCCGTTGCGGTGCAACGGCGTGCCATAGGTGCCGTCTCCGCAGTGGGGGTAGGCCATGATGTGCGTGGTCATATCGGCGAAAATATCGCCGATCACAACAACCTTTTTATTCATGCGGTTTCCTCCGTTATTTCGGTGCGCTTGCGAGCTTGGCGAACAGGTCGCCGAAGACGGCGTCGCGGTAAATATACTTGCAGACGCGGACGCTGTGCCCCAGCGGCGCGGTGCAGTCCCAGCGGATGTCGTCAGTCAGGCGCGCCTGCGGCACGACCTGCGAGGGGCACCACGCGGGGTTGATGAGATAGGCGACGGTCGAGATGTCCCAGATGATGCGCGAGGGGGCGAGCGCCGTCTGCGTCGTCGGGACGCCGTCCGCGCCGTAATCGTCGAGCCCCTTGTTATAGGTGGCGTGGAAGAGACGCAGCCAGTTGAGCCCCATCTCCTGCGTGAGCTGGCTCGTGACGATGTGCGTCAGATAGTCGCCCACACGGCTTGTGCCCTGAAGATGACGCTCTAGCTCCGGGGCCGAGACAGTCAGGTTCGAGGCGACGCTCATGCACGGCACGAGCACGAGCGGCACGCCGCACTCGACCATGAGCTGCGAGGCGAGCATATCCTGCCCGAGGTTGAACTCGACCGTGTGCGGCCAGTGGAAGGGCTGCCCGGCCAGCCAGACCACGACGATCTTGCGGATGATCGACGGATCCATCAAAATGGCCGAGGCGACGTTCGTGATCTCGCCGATGGCGATGACATAGAGCGGCTCGTCGCTCTCGTGCGCCCGGCGCACGAGGTCGCGCGCGGCCTCGCTCTCGACGGGCGTTTCGCGATCCGTGAGGTAGGCCGGCGACCCGCGGAAGACCATACCGGCCGGGTCGCGGCCGAGCAGGGAGAACAGATGCAGAATTTCCTGATAGCTCTGCTCCAGCCCCTCCTGCAAATCTGCGGTCATGGGGATGCCGGCGTCGGCGTTCATCATTTTGGCCAGAAAGGCCGAGGAGAACGGCGCGGCATAGACGGCCTCGACGTTCAGCCGCTCCGGCGACATCAGGGCGTAGGCGATGGCGAACTGATCGTCCACCTCGTTATAGGTATCCGAATCGATGACCACGCGAAGCTTTCCGGTGGGCGGCGCCAGACGGGCGGCGCGCTCCTGCGCGGTCAGAACGGGAAATTTCATAGCAATGCTTCCTTTCTCATCAGGCGCGCTCCGGCTGCGCCTTGCGCAGGGGAGAGCGATGCAGCTTGAGGCGTTCGGCGTTCTGGAAGAAGATCATCACGATCAACAGGAACAGACCGAGCACGACGTTCTGGAAGGTATCGGGCATACCGGCGGCAATCAGGCCGATGAAGATGATGTTGAGGCTGAATTGGCTGATAAAAATACCGATGGTCAGGTTGCAGATGCGCTGCAGAACCAGCGCCAGCAGGATGCTGATGAGCGGCTTGAAGACGATCGTCACGCTCCCGAGGCCGGTCTGCGCGCCGACCGAGCCGGACTGGCTCAGCGTCAGGATCGCGGCGATGGAGAGGAAAATGCCGCCGTAAACAAAGGACTTGAATTTGACGAGGCCGGTCTTGATGCCGGCGTTTTTGGCGACCAGCTCGTTGCTGCCGACCGCGCGCATGTGGAAGCTGAATTTCGTGTGGTTGAACAGGAAATAGAACAGCAGCATCGAGCCGAGGAACACGAAGATGATATTCGGCGAGGAGCCGAGGAAGGCATACTTGCTGTCAATCTGGACGAAGCCGAACTGACCGGCCAGCTGTTTGCCGACGATCTCGTAGATCATGGTCAGGCCCATGGTCAGAACCAGCGAGGGAATTTTGAGCACCCAGTTGAGCAGACCGGTCACGGCCGTGGTCACAAGACCGGCCGCAAAGGCGCCGAGCACCATGCCGACGAAGCCGAACTTCGCCGCGCAAAGGCCGCCGACCACGCCGCTGATGATGAGCGCCGAGCCGACCGTGAAGTCGAACACGCCGCAGATGTTGCCGTAGGCGACGGCGTAGGCGGTGATGGTGGGGATGATCGATTGCAGGAAGATGGTATAAACGCAGTTCCAATTGCTGAAGCGGTCAAAGCAGACGCAAAGGAAGATGCAGTAGATGATGACCGGCAGCAGGAGCGTCTTGACGGTATTGAAAAGAATTTTTTTCATGAAAGATCAGATCCTTTTGAATCGGTTTCCGGCAGGATGCCGTGCAGCGCCGGTGGCTTCGGGGGGTGGGCAGGCCGAGGCCTGCCCACGGAGAGGAACGCTGGGGATTGAAAGGAGTTGTGAAAGACGTTATTTGCTGTGGCGGGCGACGACGTCGGCAACGGAGAAGCCCTTGAGCAGCTCGTTGATGTAGTCGACGGAGACGTCGGGGTTGGTCTTCTTGATCATGAGGCTGTTGACCTCGTCCTTGGTGTAGATCGGGGTGTCGCCGAGGAAGTATTCGGTGTATTCGGCGGCTTCCTCTGCGGAGGTCAGCTCCAGATACGGGGTGATGATGATGGTCGGGCCTTCGTCCTGAATCGGGGTGCCGAGCACCTTGTTGACGAGGATGACTGCGGACATCAGCGGGTCGATCTGCTGCTGGCCGCCGTAGGAGACGTGGAACGTGCCCTCTGCCAGATAGTCGCCCATGGTGGATTCAAAGTCGATGCGGCCGACGATGACCTGACCGGCCTTGCCGTTATCGGCCAGAGCCTTTTCAATCGTGGGCAGCGCGGACGGGCAGTAGGTGCCGAGCAGCAGGATGCCGTCCATCTCGGGGTAAGCGGCAATGTAGCTGTTGATGGTCTTGGTCATATCGGTGGTGACGGTGATGCCGTAGGTGGTGTTCAGCAGGTTGATGCCGGCAGCCTCGACGCCCATCGCGGTGCCCTTGTCGCGGAGGTCGGAGGAGGTGTCGCCCTTGGCGATGTTGATCGCGCAGAGGTTCTTCACGCCCATTTCGGCCATTTTCTGAACGATGTTGGAGGCGCAGGCCTCGTCGTCCTCGTTGCAGCCGCCTGCGAACCATTTCGAGGCGTAGACCTGCTCGCGGATGTCGTCATCGCTGATGGTGCGGAACATGGTCGCCCAGTAAACGCCGGCCTCGGCGCAGAGGGCGTCAACGGTGGGGAGCATCGAGTCGGAGGCCGGCATGAACAGGATGCCGTCGACGTCGCGGCTGATAAGCTCGGTGATGTTGTTGATGAGGGTGTCGGCGGTCAGGTCGGTCTGAACGGTGATGAGCTCGCCGCCCGCGCCCTCCACGGCGACCTTGACGCTCTCATAGATGGAGACCCACGTCGGGTCGGTGCTTGCCGTGTCCCACGGGAAGCCGATGGTGAAGGATGCCTTGTCTGCGGATTTGGTCGTGTCGCCGTTGTCTGCGTCGGCCGGTTTCGAGCAGCCGGCAAAGAGGCAGGCGAGCATGGCGAGAGACAGAACGAGTGCGATCAGTTTCTTCATTTTTTCTTTACCTCCGTTAATTTTTGGGTTTCTGTTTTTGTTCACAAGGGGCTCCCTTGTAAATCACTTGATGACGGCCGCATTCTTGCGGTCAAAGGACAGCGTGACGACCACGATCAGGATGATGCCCTGCACCACCTGCTGCACCATGCCGTCGATGCCGGTCAGGGACATGCCGCTCTTCAGAATGGCCATGGCCACCGCGCCGATCACGGCGGAGCGGAAGCGCACCGTCCAGCCGCCGGACAGCGGCATACCGCCGAAGAGCACGGCCAGCAGCACGTCGAATTCAAAGGCGTTGCCGGTGCCGGACGAGGCGGTACAGCCGCGGATCAGCGTGAAGAAGCCGACCAGACCGCACACGACGCCGGAGAGAACGAAGGCCATCGTCCGGACGCTCTTGCAGCGCACGCCGGACTGACGGGCGGCCTCGCTCGACGCGCCGACCGCGCGGCAATGCTTGCCGTAGGCGCAGTGCTCATAGAGGAAATAGAGCAGGACCATCACGACCACGAAGGTCACGATCTTGACCCAGTTGGCGTCGAAGGCGCGCATCGAGACCGGAACGCCGACCGAGCCGTTGAGCAGCCAGGTCGTCATGCCGCGGCAGATGAAGGACATGGCCAGCGTGCCGATGAAGGATTCCACGCGCAGATGCGCAATGGCCAGACCGTTGAGCGCGCCGACCAGCAGACCGGCCAGCAGCGCCGCCGGGAGGATCAGCCAGAGGC
Organism: uncultured Eubacteriales bacterium; assembly: GCA_900546415.1. Taxonomy (GTDB): domain Bacteria; phylum Bacillota; class Clostridia; order Oscillospirales; family Oscillospiraceae; genus JAZOXB01. Next base: position 5,366 of record URCY01000019.1, on the reverse strand, counting down.
TGAGCTTCGCGGCGAAGGCGCCCGCCATTGCGGCGAAGCCGACGATCGCGCCGACCGAGAGATCCAGCTCGCCGAGCGCCATGATGAACGCGAAGGCCATGGCGCTCAGACCGATGGTGAAGAAGTTGTTGAAGATGTTCAGCAGGTTTTTCTGCCCGAGCAGTCTGCCCTGCGTGAGGATCTCGAACAGAACAATGACCAGCAGCAGCCCGGCGAAGGCGAAATTCTTGAGCAGCAGCTCCTTGATCTTCGCTCCGCGCGGCATTTTTTTCAGAGCGGTTTGCGTTTCCATGTTGCGCCCTCCTCAGATCATTTTCTCGATCAGCTTGGCTTCCGTCAGGCCGTCCCTCCGGAAGAACTCGCCGGAGATGCCGCCGTCCTTCAGAAGCAGGATGCGGTCGGACATGCCGATCAGCTCCGGAAGCTCCTCGGAGATCAGGACGATCGAGCGTCCCTCGGCCTTCAGCTCCTCGATGAGCTGATAGATGGCTGCCTTCGTGCCGACGTCGATGCCGCGCGTCGGGCAGTCGAGAATGAGGATCTCGGCGCCCTTGCCCAGCCATTTTGCCAGGACGACCTTCTGCTTGTTGCCGCCGCTGAGCGTGTTGCAGTAGGTCTCGATCGAATTGGCCTTGACCTCCATTCTTTTCGACCACTGCGCGGCGAGCTTTTTCTGCTTTTTCGGGGAGATCGGGCCGAACGCCGCCAGATCGTGCAGCGACGGCAGGCAGACGTTATCCTTCACGCTGCAAACGAGCATCATCGACTCGGTGTCGCGGTTTTTCGAGACATAGGCCATGCCGTGCCGCACTGCCCACGCCGGGCTCTTCACGCGCTGCCCGGCGTCCTTGCGCACCTCACCGCGCGACGGCGGGATCAGGCCGTAGAGCACCTTGCCCAGCGTGTGGATGCCGCAGTCGCTCAGACCGCCGATGCCGAGGATCTCGCCCCGGTGGAGCTGCATCGTCACGTCGTGCAGGTCGCCGGCGGTCACGCTCTGCATTTCCAGAACGACCTCGTCGCTCAGCTTCTCGCCCTTGTCCTCGCGGTAATAGTGGCCGGAAAGCTCGCGGCCGATCATGAGCTGACGGATCGTGTCCGTCGAGAATTCTTCTTTTTTCAGGTTGGCGGTCAGAACGCCGTCGCGCAGGATGGTCAGCGAATCGCACATGCGCATGATCTCTTCGATGTCGTGCGAGATGAACAGCACCGCGTTGCCCTCGTCGCGCATCCGCCGCATCAGGCGATAGAGAATTTCGCGGCCGGCGATCGAGAGCGCCGTGGTCGTCTCGTCGACGATCCAGAGCTTCGGCTTGGAATAGAGCGCGCGCGCCAGCTCGACGAGCTTGCGATCCTCAAAGGACAGGGTATCAATGAGCTGCGCGGGGTCCATGCCCGTCACGCCGATGTCCTCAAGCGCCCGCCTTGCCTCGGCGTTCATGCGCCGGACGTTCAGAACGCCGCCGCGCACGAACAAATGCTCCTTGCCGAAGAAGATGTTCGCGGCGATCGAAATTTTGGAGATCGTGCCCTGCTCCTGAACGACCATGCTGACGCCGCGATCCATGGCGTCGACGGTGTTGCCGGGATGATACGGCTCGCCGCAGAGCCACATGCTGCCGCTGTCGCATTTTTGCATACCGGCCGCGATCGAGGAAAAGGTCGATTTACCGGAGCCGTTTTCTCCGACCAGACCGCGGATCTCACCGGGCGCAATGTCGATGTTGAAGTCGACCAGCGCCCGAACCTGTCCGAAGCTCTTGCAGATGCCCTCCGCACGGAACAGGCTGCTTTCGGAACCTTGCATGATGCTGCACCTCGCTTTTCCTCAAGTGGTTTTTCTTTCTGATTTCATTATAGAAACTCTTGTCGTTTTGCGACAGAGCAATTTCTTCCTTTTTTGTTTGACTTTTTCATGAAAAAAACACCACCCTCCAAAAAAGAGGGTGGTGTTTTGTGCAATATGCATAAAATCAGAAGGTCTGAAATCGGATCGAGATCGTCGTGCCCTGCCCGGGCGCACTCTCGATGGTCAGACAGTCGGCCGAGCCATAGAGGTAATAGAGGCGGCTGCGGATGTTGGAAAGGCCGATCTTGCTGCCGCGCTCGTCGGGGCGGCGCGTCCGGCGCAGAAGCTCCTCGAGCTTCTCCGGCTCGATGCCGACCCCGTTGTCGCGGACGGTCAGCAGCAGGCCGCCGTCCGCCCTTTGCAGCGCGATGCGAAGCTCGCCGTCGAGCATTCCGCTCTCCTGATCGATCAGTCCGTGGAAGAGCGCGTTCTCCACCAGCGGCTGGATCATGTTCTTCGGGATCTGCTCCTCGCGCAGCTCGGGCGCAACGTCCCAGACGACGCGCAGGTCGCCGCCGTACATGAAGCGCTGAATCTTGAGATACTGCTCCACGACCGCAATTTCCTTGGCCACGGTGTCCGTGATCTCGATGTCGTTCACGCGCAGTCGGTCGCGCAGGATCGCCATCAGCGCGGTGTTCACGGTCACGACGTCCTCGCAGCGGTTTTTGCGCGCGAGATAGTTGATGCTGTTGATCGTGTTGCAGATGAAATGCGGGTCGATCTGGCTGACGAGCAGACCGAAGCGGATCTGCTGCTCCGTGCGCTCCTTTTCGGCGATCAGGTCGATGCTGCGGCGCAGATCGTCGAGCATTTTGTTATAAGACTGCTGCAAAAGACCGATCTCGTCGTCGCTGCAAATTTCGACCTTCTGCTCGAGGTTGCCCTTGGCCGCGCCGTCCATCGTCCTGGCCAGCGAGACGACCGGCCGCAGCATCTTGCCGAGGCTCGTCGAGAGCACGATGAGCATCATCAGCAGCAGACAGGCCAGCGACATCAGCAGCCCCAGCGAATAGGGCATCAGCGAGCGCAGAATGTTGGAATTCGAGACGAAGGACGTGATCGTCCAGCCGGAGTTTACGCTCCGGCGTGTAAGCGCCGTTCCGCCGGTGATCTCCATCAGACCCGAAAGCCCCGCCTCCGGCTCGACCGCCGCCGTCCGCTCGGCCCACGTCTCGTCGCCCGCAGTGTAGAACACCGAGCCGGTCGAGTCGCGCAGGAGGAAGTAGTCGTAGTTGTTCTCGCCGACCGTCCGGACGTCATAGAGCATGTCGTTCAGGCTCGTGAAGATCACGAAGGTACACCAGCGGTTGTTCAGATAAAAATTCCGCGCGTAGGCGACCGTCGGATAGTCGACGTGGTTGATGTTGACGGTGTAGACCCTCGAGAGGCGGCGGCAGAACTCGGAATCGCGGATGTCCTGATACCATTCCGAATGCAGCAGCTCGTAATCCGCCTCGCAGATGCGGCTCAGCGAGTCGAGCAGCGGGCTGTCGTTCATCTCCAGAAAGACCGCGCGCACGATGCCCTCATAGCTTGTCAGATTGCTCAGCGAGAGCATGGCGATGTTCTGATTCGACGCGGTCGGCTCGGCAAAATAGCGCTGGATGGCCGCGTTCTGCTGCACGGAGAGGGCGAGATTTTCCGAATAGTTGTCGATGAATTCCAGCGTGCTGTCGATGCGGCTGGTGATCTCCTCGTTGCCGTTTTTGGCGGTCTTGAGCGCGCGGCTGCGCAGCATCGGCACCCAGACCAGATTCGACAGGAGCGTTGCGACGAAAAAGCTTGCCAGACCCACCAGCACGATGCGCCTGCGGAGCTTTCCCTGAATGGTTCTGCCGCGCTTCATGCCTCATCCCTCCCGGTCTTGCGGTATTCGGCCGGGTACATGCCGACCTTTTTATAAAAGACCTGACTGAAATACTGGCTGTTCGGATAGCCCACGGCGGTGCAGATCTCGTAAATTTTCGCGTGCCCCGTGCGCAGCAGGCGCTTGGCCTCCTCAATGCGCACGTCGGTGATGTGGTTTTTGAGCGTCACGCCCGTCTCCTGCTTGAACAGCATACACAGATAGCCCACGCTGAGGTGCAGACTGTCGGCCACGTCGTTGAGCGAAAGCTCCGGCTCGGAATAATGTGCGCGGACATAGGCGATCGCATCGCTGACCGGGCGGGAATAGGCGCTGCGCCGCACGTCGGCCAGCGCAGCCAGCAGCGCGCGGGTCTTTTCCGTCAGCCAGCGGCCGATGCACGCGGCGCTGCGCCACTGCGCCCGATCGTCCGGCGTGTTCCACGCCGTGTGCTCCGGGAGTGCCTCGGCGCGGTGCGCCAGCGCGAAATACAGCTCCTGCGAGCAGCTCAGCAGGGCGCGCAGGTCGGCGCAGTCCGTCAGCGCGGCATAGAGCTGCCGCACAAACGCCTCCGCGCCGTCTACGTCGCCCGCGTCGAGCAGCGCCTCAAAGGCCGGCCGGTCGAGGCGCGGCACGGGCGCGCTGCGCGGCGGGATGCGCTCGAGCAGAATGAGCGCATCCTCCGGAAGAAAATATTTTCGCTCGAAAACATCCGGATTGTTCTGCAAGAACCGACGGAATTCGTAAAAATTCATCGGCCGCATCGTCAGATAGAGCGTCGTTGCCCCGGCTGTGCGCTCCGCGAGCGCCGCCTGAAGCCGCAGGGCGTTGCGGCGCATGAGGTCGTAGGTGTGGAAAGTCGAGTTGTCCGGCGTCTTAAGCACGAGCAGCGTGCGGCGGTGGCTGAGCGCGCAGCTGCTCGCAAATTGCAGCTCCTCATAGCGGTGCTCGCGCAGAAGCTGCCGCAGCTCCGCCTGCTTCATGCCGCCCTCGCTCTGCGCCGCGCCGCCGTCGAGCGGCAGCGGCTCGTCTCGCTCAAGGATCAGAAAGGCGTAGAGCTTGCCGAGCATCGTCTGCGCGTCGGCCGGGCCGGGCGAAGCCGGCGCGGCAAAAAACGCCTCGAGCATCGTTCCGGTCAGAATGCTGCGGTTCTGCCGCTGCTGCTCGATCGACCCGCGCAGCTTGGTCAGCAGGGCGGCCATGCTCTGCGCGGTGATCTCGCTTTTGATGATATAGTCCGTGATGCCGAGCTGAATCGCCGTGCGCGCGTAGGAAAAATCGGCGTAGGCCGTCAGGAGCAGCAGCGGGACCTGCCGGTCCACCTCGCGGATCCTGCGGATCAGCTCGATGCCGTCCATAATGGGCATTTTGATGTCCGTAATGACGAGCTGCGGCCGAAGCTGCATGAATTTCGTAAAGGCCTGCGCCCCGTTGAAGGCCGTCGCCACGATCTCAAAGCCGTAGGCGTTCCAGTCGACGATCGTGCTCAGATCCTCAATGGCCAGCCGCTCGTCATCTACGATCATCAGTGGGATCAACGCTTGCATACCGTCCACGCCCTTTCCTAGGGAATCTCTGAATAAATCGGCTGCGGCGCTCAGCGGGTCTTTTGCCCCAACTGATCGGTTTGAAAATCTTGAAATACGTAAAGGATTCCTGCAATTTCCA
>URCY01000018.1 GCA_900546415.1 uncultured Eubacteriales bacterium | reverse complement strand
CGGTCAGGCCGGACTCCGTGCAGGTGGCCGGGACGGCCGCGTCGGTCACAAGGTCATGACCCAGCGCCGGGATCACCGTGCCGGTCTTGAGCAGCACGCCGCAAGCCTTGCAGTAGGTATTGCCGGTGTAGCCGTCGTCGGTGCAGGTCGGCGCCTTGACGTCGCGCAGCTCGGTCTCGGTATGCTCGCAGAGCGCGCTCGGATCCTTCAGCGCGATGTTGTCGACCGCGGCCTTATCGCCCTCGGCGTCTCTGGAACGCGTATAGCGGAAGGCGAAACGCACGCTCTCCTTGCAATAGAGCACGGGGACCGTGACCTCGGCCGAGCCGGTCTGATAGAGCACGCCGTCGATCGTCAGCTTGGAGGCATCCCAGATCGGCGCCCACGTCTCGCCGTTGTCGGTGGAGGCGACGACGGTCAGGTTGATCTGGCCGGACTGAAGCGCGTAGCGTCCCAGCGCATAGTCAAAGGACAGCACAGCCGTCTTGCCGCTCAGGTCGACCGCCGGTGCGATCAGGTATTCGTCCTGCTTGTGCGCGTTCGACCAATCCTCATAGTCGTTGGTAACAACGGCGGCGTTGGTCTTGTTGAGGTACGACAGCGTGCTCTTTTCCCAAGTCATGCTGCTGTCGGCCTTGGAGGCGACCGTCCAGCCGCGGCTCGGGAAGCTCTCGTCCTCGAAGTTCTGCTCGAAGATCACGCCGGGCTTGCCGCTCGAGACCTTGAAGCGCGCCTCGATCGTGTGCGAGCCGGTGACGTTCTCAAACGTATAGCTCGTCACGGCGCCGACGGACGTGCCGTCGACCAGCACGGCGGAAATGGTGTAGCCCGCCATCGGAGTGATCGTGAAGGTCTGGCTCTCGCCTTCCCTGACATAGGTGCGGCCGATCGGGTTGATGTTGCCGCCCTCACCCGCGGTCGCGGTGATCTTGGCGTAGCCCTCGATGTCGGTCTGGACGCCAGTGGCCTCCATCTTGACATTGTCAATCGCGGCGATGCCGGAATAATCCTCTCCGGCCGGTCTGGTGTAGTGCCAGCTCAGCAGGAGGTTATCCACGCAAAGCTCAGACGGAAGCTCCACAAAGGCGCGGTCGGAATTGACATTGCCGGTCATGGAGTCGCCCAGCGTGTCCTTTGCATCCCAGACGGTCGTCCATGTGCTGCCGCCGTCGGCGGAGGCCTCGACCGTGAAGGTAAATTCGCCGCGCTTCATGCCGTAGTACGGATAGGCGTAGTCGAATTCAAGGTTCGTCTCCTTGGCGCCGCGCAGATTGATCGCCGGGGCAATCAGGCGCTCGTCCTGCTTGGCCTCGCCTGCGCCGACGTAGGCCGCCTGGGTCTTGTTGAGGTAATAGTAGCTATAGCGTCTCCACGTTTCGCTGCCGCCGGAGCGCTCCCAGCCCTCGGGCGGGAACTGTTCGGACTCGAAGTCCTGCTCAAAGAGCACTTCGGGCGTCTCGGGGATCAGCTCGAAGCGCGCCTCGACATAATAGTTCTGATCGACGTTTTCGAGCGTGTAGGCCGTTTCCTCGCTGACGCGGCGGCCGTTGACGCGATAGGACAGGAAGTGGAAGCCGGTCTGCGGCGCGGCCGTGAAGCTCACGCTGCCGTTGGCCGGGACGGTCTGCACGCCGCTCGGCGTGACGCTGCCGCCCTCCGTGGCGACGGCGTTGACCGTGTAGGTCGTTTTGCTCTCAGCGGGCTTGAAGGTCGCGCTGACCGTATGGTCGACGCCGACCATTTCAAAGGTATAGTAGCTGATCGGGCCGAGATCGACGCCGTCGACCACCAGCGAAGCGACCTCGTAGCCGGGATTCGGCGTGACCGAGAAGGTCTTGGAGGTGCCCTTGCGCACGAGCGTTCTGCCGGACGGCGAGATCGTGCCGTTCTCGGCGGCAGAGGCCTGCACGGCGACATAATCCTCCGCGCGATCCTTATAGATCTTCATGCCGCGGAAGCCGTAGGCCGCGCCCCCCTTATGCGAGGTATAGACGAAGGCAAAGCGGACGTTGTCCTTGCCCTGATAGGCATCGGGGATCACGACCTTGGCCTGCGTATTCGTCCAGTCGGCATAGAGGCCGGAATCATGCAGATTCCAGATCGGCTCCCAGTTCGCGCCGTTGTCGGAAGAGACATAGACCGTCACATTGAAGTGCGGATACTGCACGCAGAAGGTGTAGCTCGTGTTGAAGGTGAACACCATGTGCGTGGGCGTGGATTGACCGGAGAGGTCATAGGCCGGAGAATACAGCCATTCATTCTGGTCGATCTCGTCGCCCTCGACGCCCGCGAACCAATCCTCGTCGCGGATCCAGCCCTTGACGGACTGGCTCTTGGACTCCGTCGACCAGCCGTCGGGCAGCCACTTATCCTGGAAGTCCTCGGAATAGAGCACCATGTCGTCGGTCACGACCACATCGGCGTAATCGTCGAGGTTGCCCTTGGCCTTGAGATAGAACTGCTTGGAGTTGCCGGCGTAGTCATGCACGGTCAGGCCGACCGTCTCGCCAAAGCCGGTGATGTCGATGTCCTTGAGGACGGTCGTCTTGCCCGGCTCGGTCTCGCCGACGCCGATGGTATCATAGACCTTGTTGTATTTCGAGTCTGTGAGCACGACCGCAGCGACATACTGGTTGTCCTTGACCGTGACGGTCGCGTAGTAACGGCCCTCAGACTCGCGGACGCTCATGTCGACGACCTCCGGAGCCTCGGTGTCGACCGTGATCGGGAACGACCACGAGTCGCGCAGGTTCGAGGAGGCGTGCTTGTTATAGATCGGGGTGGTCGCGATGCTGACGGTTGCCTTGGTGTTGTTCGGCAGGGACATATCGTTGATATCCGTGCCGTACCACGGGTCGATCGCGTCGCCGTTGTCGGTGAAAGCACCGGCCGGAGCAACCTGATAGACACTGTTGTTATAGATCGATTTCGGCTCATAGTCGACGGTCTTTTCATAGTAGACCGTGCCGTCCGTGCCGGTGATCTTGTAGGTCAGCGTTCTGGCCGAACGCAGCAGGCCGGTGTAGACCCACGTCAGGGAGTCGAGGAAATCGTCATTGTTCGGGGAAATCGCGTTGCGATCGGCAAAATACGGGACGGTGTAGTCATAGTTGTTCTCGCCGAGGTAGGTGTACATGGTCTTTTCCATGGACTCGAGCAGCGCCTCGTTGTCGTAGGTCTGCGCGTCGGTCTCCTCGTCGGCGATCTTGTCCCACCAGAAGCCGGAGTCAATGATCGGGGCCTTCGTCCAGTCGCCGTAGAAGGCAAGGAACGGAGCGCTCAGGCTGATGCCGTCCTCATTCTCGGAGCCGTCGGCATTGGCAGCCTTCAGAACCGCCCAACCCTCGACATACGCACCGTTTTCAAACTTTGCAAGCGTGGTCTTGGGGTCGGTCAGGGTGACGGTGATCGTGACTTCCTTCTCGCCGTGCGCCGGAACGGCGACCAGACCGTTTTCGACGTTCGTCGTATAGGTGCTGGGCAGAACCACGTCTGTCTCGGTCATGAGGGTCTTGCCCTCGTCCTCCTGCGTGCCGTCGGTCAGCACGATGGGAGAGGCGTTATAGTAGAGCGTCTCGTCGCCGGTGTTATGCACCGTGAACGTGAGCGCATAGACGCCGGTCTCCGCGACGTCGTCGCCCAGCTCCATCTTCGGGCGATCCATACCGTTGACGGTGATATAGCCCTTGGTCTTGACGGCGGCATTGATGTCCATCATGCCGGCGCCCTGACGGCGCGGCGAGACGGGAACGTCGCCGTCATAGATGATCGTGGCCGTGCTCATGAGCAGGGTGTCGATGAGGTGCTTGCGCTCGGTCGCGTTCATATCCGGGTTCTGCGCCTTGATGGCCTGCGAAACGATCGCCATACCGCCGGCAACATGCGGAGAGGCCATGGACGTGCCGGACATCAGCTCATAGGTTCCGTTTCCGGGGACTGCGGAATAGATGTTGCCGCCGGGCGCGGTGATCTCGGGCTTGAGGGTCAGCTCGGAGGTCGCGCCCCACGAGGTGAAGTCGCACATACCCGCGACCGGGGAGGTCACGAGCTTATCCGCAACAGCGATGGTCAGGTGCTTATCCTCCTGCTTTGCCAGATAAGCGCCGTCCTGCTGGGAGATGAAGCCGATCGGGAGCTTCCATTCGCTGATGGACATGTAGATCATGCCGGGGGCATTGTTATAGACGATCAGGCCGACCGCTCCGGCTGCCGCCGCATTGTTGGCCTTTGCCTCGTAATACATACCGCCGCCGCGCTGCACGACCGCGATCTTGCCCTTGACGTCCACGGCCGCGAAGTCCTCCTCCGAGCCGTAGCCGCCGACCATGACATATTCCAGACTGCCCTTATTGGCGATCGTGCGGAGCGCCCACTCGGTGGTCACCTCCTGCGTCGTGCCGTCGTAGCCGTCGTAATAGGCGATGTCGCGGCCGTTGACCGTGATATAAGGGGAAACCATTCCGGCGTTTTCGACTGCGCCGACCGCAAGGGACTCATGATAGGTCGCCGGTTCGGAGGCGTTGCCATAGTCCGGGTTGGAGGCCAGCGACTTGCCGCCGTAGTTATTGCCGTGCGCGGCGGAATAGGCGTTGCCGACCGCGACAGCCATGCCGATGCCGCTCTTTCCCACGCGGTCAAAGACATTGATGAGGTTGGTCGTCCATTCGTCCTGCGATTCATAATCGATGAAGCCGCAGTCCGAGCCAAGGGACATGTTGACGGAGTCAACGCCGATGACCATGCAGTCCTCAAGCGCCGCAACGATGTCGTCATAGGAGGCGCCGCCGGACGACTTGAACACCTTCATATTCAGGATCTGCGCCTGCGGAGCGACGCCGCTGAAGCCGTCCTTCACGCCGGCGTTTCCGGCCGCCGTACCGGCAACGTGCGTGCCGTGGCCGCTGTCACCGTCGACGGGGTTGCCGTCTGCGTCATGATCGCCGTAATCGAACTGGAACGGGATCTTGGCGCTGTAATAAAGTGTGGACGCGCCCACACTCGGGACGTCCTTTTCGCAGCTCAGGTCGTTCTCTTCCAGCACCTTCTGGATGTCTGCCTGCGTGAGGCGCGGGTTCTTCGGCGCGGCCGCAAACAGCTCGTGATCCAGATCGACGCCGGTGTCAAGAATGGCGACAACCGTACCCTCGCCTGTGTAACCCGTGGTGTTGTACATACCGCCGCCGACCATCTGGTTGCTGGTGGTCATGCTCGGCTCCAGCTCAAAGGTCGGAGAAATGAACGCCGCCTCGACGCTGTCCAGCTCGCGGATTTCCTTCAGCTGGGCATAGGTCACGTCAGCAGAGAAGCCGTTTGTCAGCGTGCAATAGCTGTTCTGCACGGTGAGCGCGGCGCCGCCGAGCGCCTTTTGCGAGATCTCCCGCTGCACAGCCTTCTGCGCGCGGAGCATCCGGGTCTGTGCGGCTCTGGTCGGCCGCCCGCTCTCCGGGATCTCCGATTCGTCCAAAAGGACAATCACACGGACGATCTGCTCGGGATCGATCTCGTTTTCTTCCTGTTCAAAGGCCTTGGCCGTGGATTCGTGCGCGCCGAGGAGGGCGCTGGCGACCTGTCGGCCGGTCGTTTCTTCCGTTCCGGTTTCCACTGGCTCCGTGGCAAAGGCCGCGGCGGGCAGAAGCGAAACCAGAAGCGCCAGAATCAGGATCCATGCGCTGAGTTTCTTCATATGGGTCTCCTTTTTGTTTATTATCAAACGGTGCGGCGGCGATGCGCCGCACCGCATGATTTCGGATCTTACGGGGTTACTTCACGACGTTCTCTGCATAGCGCATGAGGATGGTCGCAACCTGTGCGCGGGTGGCGTGACCCTGCGGGTCGAGGTAATCGACACCGCCCTCGTTCGTGCCCTTGACCAGCTCGAGCGCATTCGCCCAAGCCAGCGCAGTTCTGGCGTAGCCGCTGACCTTGTCGGCGTCGGGATAGCCGCTCAGGTCGTTCTGCTTGCTGACGTCGTAGCCCTTCTTCTCGGCGTAGCGGTAGAGGATCGTCGCGATCTGCTCGCGGGTGATCTTGCCGTCCGGCTCAAAGGTGGTCGGGCTGGTGCCGTTGACGACCTTGTACTCATATGCCCATGCGACGGCCTTCGCATAGTAATCCGTGCGCGAAGTGTCGGTGAACGGGACTTCGACGGTCGGTTCGGGCTGATCCGCCATGCGCCAGAGCACCGTTACGAGCATTGCGCGGGTCATGTCGGCCTCCGGCTCGAAGGTCGTGGCGCTCGTGCCGTTGAACAGGCCGTGCTGCGCGGCATAGCGGACGCCCTCGAAGTACCATGCGGATTCCCTGACGTCGACGAACGGATTGACCCACGGCTCCTCGGGCTTGACATAGTCCGGGTCGGCCGCGCCGCAGACGGTGCAGACGCCGTTCTCGAAGGTGTGACCCGTGGCCGGAACGACCTCCTGCGCGACCTTATAGTCGCAGCGCGTGCAATGGCTGCCCTCGGTCAGGCCGGACTCCGTGCAGGTGGCCGGGACGGCCGCGTCGGTCACAAGGTCGTGCCCGAGCGCTTCGCCGACGGAAACCGTCAGCGTATCGCTGACCGCGCCGCAAACGTCACACTTGACATAGCAGGCCGCCGCCTGTGTGCAGGTCGCCTCGCTTGCCACGACGTCGGAGGCCGCAGTCGTGAAGCTGTGCGTGCGGAGGGTCTGCCACGTCAGAGCCGGGGCAAAGCCGCCGCAGCCGGTGTTCTGCTTGAAGGCCTTGCTCAGCTTGGCAGGCATATCCGCCGAGGCGAGCGTCTCGGCGTCGACCGCCGTGCAGCCGTCGGAAAGGCCGTTGCCGACACCCTTCAGGCCGTCGACCTCAAGATAATAGCAGTTGGAAAGGGTCGCAGCGCCGCGCGCCGAGACAAGTGAGCCGACACGGCTGTACTTTTCGGCGCCCGTGATCGCACCGGCGTTATAGCAATTGGTGACGGTCGAGGCGGAATAGTCGCTGAGGCTGCTGGCAATGCCGGAGATCTGGCCGAATGTGTAGGAGCTCTCCACGATGTTGTCGCCGCCGACCAGCGTACCGATGTTATAGCAGTCGGTGATGGTGGACGTGCCGCCGCAGTAGCCCGCGATACCGGCCACGGAGATGCCGCCGCTCAGCTTGCCCGCGTTGAAGCACTTCAGGAAGGTCGTGCTGCTGGCATAGCCTGCGATGCCGCCGGTGCGGCCGCTGGCGTGCTCGTTCGTGACCGTCACATAGGACGCGCAGCCGTCGATGCTGCCGTTATTCTGATAGGCGACGATGCCGCCGGCGTTGGCCTCATAGCCGCTCGCGTTGGACGTCTTGAGCGTCACACTGCCGGAAACGGTCAGATTGCGGATCGTGCCCTTGCTGTAGCCGAACAGACCCTGATAGGTCGTGCCCTCGCAGAACAAATTCGTGACGCTGTGGCCGTTGCCGTCAAAAATTCCGGTGAAGCAATTGTTATAGGAGCTGCCCATCGGCGTCCAAAGCTCGCCGCCGAGGTCAATGTCCTTGGCAAGCACGATGTTGGCGTTGTAGCCGCCGGAGACGCTGTTGATCTTCCTTGCGACCCAAGCAAGCTCCTCGCCGTTCTCCACGCGATACCAGCCGGTCATGCCCTCGTATTCGCCGGTGGCCTCGTCGGCCGTGAGCTGATGCGGCTCGGTGACGGTCTCGCCGTCCCAGCCGTTCTGAACGGACAGGGTGATGTCAAAATGCAGGGCTTCTGTCTCGACAGTGAAGTCGGCAGCAGCCTTCTTCGCGCCCTTGGCCTTGACCACATAGTGGTAAGCGCCGGACATAAGCTGATAGACGCCGTTTTCATCGGCGGTCATCGTCCTGCCCGCGGCATCGGTGACGGTGATCTTCGTCTCGCCGCTGCCCTCGGGCTTCGTGACCGAGAAGCTGACCGCATAGGTCGGGATCTTCGTCAGCGTGAGCAGCACGCTCTTGGTCTCGTCGGCCTTGATCTCGCCGGTGAGCGTTTCATAGCCGTAGGCGCTGACGGTGTAGGAATACGTCCCGGCAAGGACGTGATAGACGCCGTCCGTGCCGCTCTGCTCAACGCCTGCGGCGTTCTTCAGAACGACCGTCGCGTTCTCCGGCAACGTGGCGATGGTGAGGTCATAGCGGACCTCCTCCCAGACCGCATAGAAGGTCTGGTTATATGCGCCGATCGAGTATTCCGCCTCATCCCCGTAGCTGGCGCTCGAAGCGCCGCTCCATGTGGCCCAGCCGACAAAGCGGTAGCCCTCGCGGGTGAACACATTCTTGCTGAGCTTCTGCGCAACGCCGTATGTAAACGTCTGTGCATCCATCGAGCCTTCGCCGCCGTTGGCTTGGAAGCTGACGGTGTAGGTCTTCGGCGTCCAACGCGCGGTGTAGGTCGCATCCGCATCGATCACGGTGTCGGCCTCGAGCTTGTTCTCGCCATTGAACCAGCCGTCAAAGTCATAGCCGGAGCGGCTCGGCGTGGGAACGGAGGCGCCGAGCGTGCCGCCCTTGCGCACCAGAACGGTCTTGGGCGTTACGCTGCCGCCGTTCGGGTCGAACGTGACCGTCCAGCCGTCCGTCCAGTGTGCAAAGAAGGTGAAGCTGCCGTTCTCCGGCTCGGTGACGGCGGTGTCCGCGTCGATGGGCGTGCCGCCCTCGGCGGCCGTGAACCAGCCGTCAAAGACCTTGCTGCTGTGCGTCGGGACGGGCAGGTCGCGGTTGGAGAAGGAGGTGGAATTCGCGTTCCACTTGTATTTGCCGAAGGTCTGACCGTAGATCGCGCCGCCGGACGAGCCATAGCTTGTCCATTTCAGCGTGTCGACCAGCTCGACGCCGCCCCAGCCGTTGTCCTTCTCGAACTTGCCGCCGTTGGCGTTCCATGCGACGTCGTAGACCGCCGGGCTATAGCCGGCCGTGATGACGGTGTCCGCTGCGGGCATGGTTGCAAGCGTCTTGTCCCATTTCACGCTCATGCCGTGGGCGGCGACGTGCGGATAGACGATCGCCGCGCCGAACCTGACGCTGCCGTGCGTATAGGCGTCGTCGGCGTCAGAGATGGCATAGTCGCCGGTCTCCCAGGTCAGAGTGTAGCTGTTGCGGGTGTAATAGAGCTTGAGCACCAGCTCAGCCGAAGCCTCGCCGCTCATAATGTTCCGCTCGTTATCGGCGTCGAAGGTGAAGCCCTCAAGCTCCTGCGCCGCAGCCGAAACGGGCGTGCCCGGCTCGGCCTTGACCTCCACCGCAGACGAGCATGTATAGCCGTCGCCGGAGAGGTCTTCCAGATAGGTCTCGATCTTATATTTGATCGCGGTCGTGGAATATTTCCACGTCTGCCAGCTCAGGACCGGGAAGCCGTCCGTGCCGTTCTCCCAGTCCGCGCCGAGCGTTTCGGCCAGGGACGCGAATTCCTCGGCGGTCTTCTTCGTACCGTAGCCGGAGTTGACGTAACCCGTAAAGGAGGTGTCCAGATAATAGCAGTTGGGCGCAGAGGTGTTTGCGATCGGGCATTTCGAGCTTGTCTCCGTGACCAGAGAGCCGCTGAAATAGCAGTTGCGGATCGTGCCGCTGGCGTCGCCGCAGATGCCGCCGATCTTATAGCTCTTGTTGCTGCTCTCGTTGAACGAGCCGCTGAAATAGCAGTCCGAGATCGTGCCGCCATAGACGTTCTTGCCGACGATGCCGCCGACATAGTCATAGTTGGGGCGGGCGTCGCTGTGGTCCATGGTCGCAGCCGAGGAGCTGAAGCTCACCGTTCCGGAGTTCTCGCCGACCAGACCGCCGAACGGAGAGTCGGAGGTCGCGCTCTTTTTCACCGTGCCCGCGTCCACGCAGCAGCGCGTGAGCGTCGCGCCGGAGTCCTGCACGCCGACCAGGCCGCCGGTCTTTTCACAGCCGCTGACGGAAAGCTCCTTCACGCGGATGTCCGAGATCGTGCCCTTCGACGTGCCCGCGATCGCGCCGGTGTTGGTGCTGCCGGTATTGACGACCTGCGCAGAATCGACAACGAAGTTTTTCACGACGGCATTCGTGTCGAGGTAGGCAAACATGCCGATGTTGCTGCCCGACTTCGTGATGTTGATGGTCACGGTGTGACCGTCGCCGTCAAGCGTGCCGTTGAAGCGTTCGGTGCTGCTGCCGAACGGCTCGGTCACGGTGATGTCATCGGCCAGCCGGTAGCTGCCGGACAGATCTGTGATCTCGCTGAGGCTGGTAATGGAAACGGCTTCCGATTCCGCCGATGCCATCACAGGAAACAGGCTCAGACACAGCGCCAGAACCAGCAGCACTGCGGAAAGCCGTTTTCCGATTGTTGTCATGTTTCATCGCTCCTTTTTTGAAATCAGGCGAATGAGCAACCCGCTCCGCCCATTGGTTCCTATTTTATCATTTTTTTCCAATTTTCGCAAAGAATTTTTGCATATATTTTCATTATATACAGAAAAAACTTTGGGCGGGTTCACAAATTGCAGAGCATAATTGTTTTTTTCATGAAACAGCGGCGCAAAGCGGCAAAGCGGAAGGGGCTTGCCGCCTACGATTCGCAGACGACAAGCCCCTTCCGCTTGAATGGCTTGGGAACCTCTGAATCAATCGGCAGCGGCGCTCAGCGGGTCTTTTGCCCCAACTTGTCGGTTTGAAAATCTTGAAATACGTAAAGGATTCCTGCAATTTCCAAACCTCAATTTGGAACAAAATCCCTCGCTGACCGCTCTTGCGCTTGAATCAGAGGTTCCCTTGAAAGCCGGGTATTCCGACGTTTCAGGTCTTTGACCGGACGGCAAGCCTCTCGATGTCCATTCCCTTCCGGGACAAATCAGAGAGGCGGCTCCGTATTTCCGGTTTATTCTGCGGCCAGCAGCCTTGCGGCGCGGCGCAGGCACTCCGGCTCGCGCGTCTCCTGCACGCAGATGCAGACGCTCCTCGGGTGCGCCCGAATTCGGTCGAGCAGAGGCGTGGATTTATCCCGCACGGCGGCAATCACGCGGTAATCCCCGTCCAGAAGGGCGAAGATCGCCGCCTGAAACTGCGGCGCGCGGTTTTCCATCACGCCGATCTCGTCCATCAGGATCAGACTGCCGCGCGGGATGCCCGTCAGACAGGCAACGCCGAGCGACTCGAAGACAGCCGGATTTGCCTCTGCGTGCCGGTCGCGGCAGATGCCGATGCGGCAGCTCTCGCCGAATTGCAGCGGACTCCGGCAGCCATGCAGATAGACCGGCGCGCTGCCGTCCGCCTCCGGCGGGCGTTTTTCCGTCCAGAAGCCGTAAACCGGCTCGTCGAGCATGGCCAGAATGCGGCGGATCGCGGTGGATTTCCCGCTCCCGGTGTTCCCGGTAACGATCACGTTCATCGACTTCCCTCCCGTATGGAACCGGCGTCAAGCACAAGCAGCTCCATCTGCCGCAGCGCCGGAAGATAATACGGAAATTCCGCATCGTCGCGCGGCTGCAGGCGACGAAGCAGCTCCGCGCGGCTGATCGGCGCGTCGGCGCGGTTATAAAGCGCGAAAAAGCGCTCTGCCTCCTCCACCGACCGGAACGGCTGCCCCAGCTCGAGCGCGAGGCACTCGCTCTGAAACGGGATGCCGCGCTCACGCAGAAAAATCTCCGCCTGCTCCGCGACGCGGTGCTCCGTCGGCGTCGGCCGCACGGAGAACAGGCGGGTGCGCTCCCGGCGCTTCACAACCACGACCGTTTTGCGGCAAAGCCGCGCAGAAACGTCCAAGATCTCCTGCATTCTGCCGAAATAGCAGAAAACCATGGCGTCGAACCGCTGCTCGAGCGTAAAAATATCCGTGCAGCTTGTCCGCAGATTATGCGGAAGCGGCCGCGCGCGAAGCGCCTCGATCGGCGCGGACGCGCGGTCGACCGCCGTGACGGTTTTGCAGTGGGGCGCAAGCGCAAGCGCCAGATCGCCCATGCCGCAGCCCGCGTCGCAGACGTCGGCATCCAGCGGCAGATGGGGCGCGATGTGCGCTGCCAGCCGCTCGTGATAGTCACTGCGGGACGCCGCGTCGCGCATGAAGCGCATGGCGTCCGGCGACCAGTCCTGCATCATCGCGTCTCAGCGCGGCACTGGATCAGCTCCGCCGCAATGCTGATGGCGATCTCGGCCGGAGTCTGCGCCGGAAGCGGGATGCCGATGGGCGAATGCACGCTTTGGATCGCCTCCTCCGAAATGCCCTCCGCGCGCAGCATCTCCTGCGTGCGCGCGATCTTATGGCGCGAGCCGATGCAGCCGACGTAACGCGTTTTGTGCCGCAGCACCATGGAAAGCAGCTCCCGGTCGGATTGATGCCCCGGCGTCATGATGACGACGTAATCCGACGGCTTCAGCTTCACGCGCTCCATTGCCTCAGAAAACGGCGCACAGAGGATCTCCGTCGCGGTCGGAAAATGCTCCCGGTTGGCAAGCTCGGGGCGCGCGTCATAGACCGTGACCCGGAAATCGATCGTGGCCAGCACCGGCGCAAGCGCCTGACCGACATGGCCGCCGCCGAAAATGATGACGCGCCCGGCCTGCATCAGCGGCTCGGTGTAGACGGTCGGCTCACCCTTTTCCAGCACGGCGCGCGCGCCGTAAAGCTCCGGGTTTGCATAGCCCTCGTTGGAGAGCACAACGCGAAATTCCTCGACGACACCGTCGGCAATGCGCAGATAGAGCCAAGAATCGGCGTCCTTGCTCAGGGCGTCGCGCATAGCGTAAAGCGTGGGCAGGTCGTCCGGCGTCATAAGCTGAAAATAAATCGTCACATTGCCTCCGCAGATCATGCCGATGGAGTTGACCTGATTCGGCGCCAGACAGAAGGCATGGATGCGCGTCGGCCCGCCGGCAAGGATCTCGCGCGCCTCAAGCTGCGCAAGCTGCTCGACCCGGCCGCCGCCGACCGTGCCGAGCACGGCGCCGTCCTCGCAGACGAGCATTCTCGCGCCCGCGCCGCGCGGCGCAGAGCCGGAGCTGGCCAAAACCGTGCAAAGCACCGAGCGCTTCCCTGTCTCGGCGACCTCGATCATTTTTTCCGTCAGCTGCTTCATTGCAAACCCTCCGAATTGTTTTTTCTTTATTCTATCGCAAAAACAACGAAAAAGCAACACAGAAAACCGCCGACGCGCAAAAACGCATCGGCGGTTTGAAAGCAACTATGAGACGAAGGGATCAATAACCTCTTCTCTTGTTCTTCCGAGCAGCCTCGGACTTCTGCTTCCGCTTGAGACTCGGGCTGACGTAATGCTCTCTCTTCTTGACTTCAGCGATGACGCCGTCCTTCTGGCAGCTTCTCTTGAAGCGCTTCAGAGCACTCTCCAAAGACTCGTTCTCTTTGACACGGATTTCAGACATTGATTTCCCTCCCTCCGACGCATCCGGCTAAATCCAGGATGCTTTCAGGGCTGTATCGCACAGCAGTAATATTATAGCGATACGGCGCGTGATTGTCAAGCATATCTTGCAGATTTTTTTCTTTTTTTCTCGAAAACACGCAAGATGTACCGTCAGGGCTTCACGATGAGGTTGACGAGCTTGTTCTTCACGACGATGGTCTTGACGATGCTTCCGCCGAGCTTTTCCAGGAAGCGCGCGACCTTCGGATCGGCCTCGGCTGCCGCGACGACGGCGTCGTTATCCAGATCGGCCGCGACGTGGATCGTGCCGCGCAGCTTGCCGTTGACCTGAACGGCCATGTCGATCTCGCTGTCCCTGCACTTCGACTCGTCGTAGGTCGGCCACGCGGAAACGGAGCAGATGCCCTCGAATCCGTGCAGCTCCCAAAGCTCGTCGCAGATATGCGGCGCGAACGGACTGAGCAGCTGGAGGAGCGTTTTCAGCTCGGCGGCGTTGCAGCCCTTTTCGGAGAGCGTGTTGACCAGCGTCATCAGTGCTGCCAGCGCGGTATTGCCCTTGAGCGTGTCGATGTCGGAGCTGACCTTTTTGATCGTCTTGTGCATCAGGCTCTCATTCTGCGCGGAGTAGGACGTCTCACGGTCGGTGACGGTCTCGGCCAGATTCCAGACCTTGTCCAAGAAGCGCTTGCAGCCCTTGACGGCGTTGGACGACCATGCGGCCGCCTTTTCAAAGTCGCCGATGAAAACGATATAGGTGCGCATCGTATCCGCGCCGTATTCGGCAATGACGTCGGTCGGATTGATGACATTGCCGCGCGATTTGGACATTTTAATGCCGCCCTCGCCGAGGATCATGCCGTGGCTCGTGCGCTTGGCATACGGCTCCTTGGTCGGCACGACGCCGAGGTCATAGAGGAATTTATGCCAGAAGCGGCTGTAGAGCAGATGGAGCGTGGTGTGCTCCATGCCGCCGTTGTACCAGTCGACGGGGCTCCAGTATTCCAGCGCCTCCTTCGAGGCCAGCGCCTCGTCGTTGTGCGGGTCCATATAGCGCAGATAGTACCACGACGAGCCGGCCCACTGGGGCATGGTGTCGGTCTCGCGCTTGGCAGGGCCGCCGCAGCACGGGCAGGTCGTGTTGACCCAGTCGGTCATGGCCGCGAGCGGAGAATGGCCGTCGTCGGTCGGCTCGTAGCTCTCGACCTCGGGCAGCAGGAGCGGCAGCTCGGATTCGGGCAGCGGAACCGTGCCGCATTTCGGGCAGTGCACGATCGGGATCGGCTCGCCCCAATAGCGCTGACGGGAGAACACCCAGTCGCGCAGCTTGTAATTTTCCTTCTTCTCGCCGATCCCCTTCTCGGTCAGATAGGCAAGAATGGCCTTCTTGGCCTCCTCCACGCTCATGCCGTTCAGGAAGCCGGAGTTGACCATCACGCCGGTGGCGCAGTCGGTAAAGGCGGCCTCTTCGACATTGCCGCCCTTGACGACCTCGATGATCTCGCAGCCGAATTTCTTCGCGAACGCCCAGTCGCGGTCGTCATGCGCCGGCACGGCCATGATCGCGCCCGTGCCGTAGGTCGAGAGGACATAGTCGGAGATAAAGATCGGGATCTCCCTGCCGTTGACGGGGTTGATGCCCTTGACGCCCTTGAGCATCACGCCGGTCTTATCCTTGACCAGCTCGGTGCGCTCAAAATCGGATTTCGAGGCAGCCTCCTTCTGATAAGCCTTGATCTCGTCCTGATTTTCGAGCTGATCCATCCACTTGCTCAGCAGCTCGTGCTCCGGCGAGAGCACCATGTAGGTCGCGCCGAACAGGGTGTCGGGACGGGTCGTATAGATCAGGATCTCGTCGCCGAGCGTCGAGGCAAAGCGCACCTGTGCGCCGGTGGAATGGCCGATCCAGTTGCGCTGCTGCGCCTTGACGCGGTCGATATAGTCCACGCCGTCGAGATCGTCGAGCAGCCGCTGGGCGTATTTCGTGATGCGCAGCATCCACTGGCTCTGCTCCTTGCGAATAACGGGGCTGCCGCAGCGCTCGCAGACGTTGTCAACGACCTCCTCGTTGGCCAGCACGCACTTGCAGGACGTGCACCAGTTGACCGGCATCTTGGCCTTATAGGCAAGGCCGTGCTTATAAAGCTGCAGGAAGATCCACTGCGTCCACTTGAAATATTTCGGGTCGGTGGTGTTGATCTCGCGATCCCAATCGAAGCTGTAGCCCAGCGCATGGAGCTGCTTACGGAAGTTTTCGATGTTGTTCTTCGTGACGATCGCGGGGTGGATGTGGTTCTTGATCGCGTAGTTTTCAGTCGGCAGACCGAAGGCGTCGTAGCCCATCGGGAAGAGAACGTTCTCGCCCATCATGCGGTGCTTGCGGGCGATCGTGTCCATCGTGGTATAGGGACGCGCGTGGCCGACGTGCAGACCCGCGCCCGAGGGATACGGGAACTCGATCAGCGCGTAAAACTTCTTCTTATCCAGCCCTGTCACAGCCTGATAGAGCTTTTCCTCCTGCCAGCGCTTTTGCCATTTGGCTTCAATGGCGGTAAAATCGTATTTCATGCTTCGGCCTCGAATTTCATGGGAATTTCCGTCGCATCGTTCCAAAGATGCTCCAGATCATAGAATGCGCGCGCCTCGTTGGTGAAAACGTGCACCACAAGGCAGCCAAAATCGAGCAGCACCCAGCTGCCGCCGCGATGTCCCTCGCGGTGGAGCAGCGGCTCGTTCAGCTCGTCTGCAACAGCCGCCTCGACGCTGTCGCAGAGGGTCTTGACGTGCGTGCTGGAGGTGCCGGTGCAGATCAGAAAATAATCCGCAATGCTGGTCACGTCCGTGACCTCCAGCAGCTTGATCCCCAGACCCTTGCGGTCGTCGAGAACCTTCGCCGCGCGCAGGGCGATCTCTTTCGGTGTGTTCATATTTTTTCTCCTTCCTGCTTTTTTACGGATTTTCAACCGGAGCGTCCGTGGGGGCCGGACTTGTCGGTTCGGCCGTGGTCGCCTCGGTGGTCGGCTTGGTCGTGCTGCCGCCGTTATGGCTGCCGTTGTTATGATTGTGGAAGCCGTATTCCTGATATTCGCCGTCCGTGCTCAGGCCGGACTTCTGGCGGAAATTGATGTTAAAGACCGTCAGCGCCTTTTCCAACGGATTGAAATACTCGTTCAGAACCGAAACGGCGTCCTCCTGAGAGACCTGATAGTATTCGACCGTGTAGTCGAGTCCTTCGTCCTCGCCGAGCGTGATGATCTCGCCGGGCATGGTCGCGCTGTAGGCATCGTCAAAGGACTTGCGCGTCAGCTTCTTGAAGAAATACAGCAGCGTGTCCTCGTCGACGTTCGTCTCGGCGTTGTTGAGCACGGCCTGCGCGCGGGACTTCATCTCGCCCTCATCGTTCGTGGCGATCAGCTCGCTCATCAGCGAGAGCAGAAATTTGCGCTGCGTGTCCGGCCCCTCGAGGTCGATGTCATAATAATCCGGGTCATAGGTGAAGAGCTGAATGGCGTCCTCGCCGTCCATCTTGCGCGTGCCGGAGTCCAGCGCGCAGAAGTCCAGCCTCGGCACGCGGAAGCGCAGGCCGTCGATCGCGTCGAGCGCATTGGTCAGCGTCTCCTGCGTGACGACGTAGTGATAATCGATCTTGAAGCCGACCATACCCTCCACGGCCTCCTGCAGGGCGCGGATGCCGCGTCCCTTGCCGTCATCCTTCTCGCGGTAAATGTCGTTGATGGTGCTATTCTCATAATTGCCCGAGATATAGGTGTCGCGCGGCAGGCTGACGAGCGAGACGGAGTAATCGTCCAGATTGACGCTCATCAGCATAACGGATTCGGTGCGGTAGGTCGTTTCGTCAAGGCTGACGAGCAGCGTGTTGAGGATCACGGAATTGTTGACGCCCGTCGGTGCGTCCGGATCCTTCTCCTTGACCGTTTCAAGCGTGCTCGGCTGGGAGTTGACCACATAGTCGACCTTGGCGTTGTTCGACAGCTGCTCCGGCAGCTCATAGGGCTGTCCGCTCTTCTCGATCAGGTAAAAGCACATCAGCGCCGTCGTCACAAACAGCGCCAGCGCCGCCAGCAGGACGGCCATGCTCTTGGCCGAGGTGTGATCCTGTTTTCCCTGTCCGGACTTCTTATTCGTCTTCGCCTTGGGCTGCGGCGCAGGAACGGCAAAATCAGTCGGCTCACGCGACGGAGCGTGCTCCTGCACGATCGGCTCGTTTTGCGGCGTCTCCTCCTCCGGCCGGGCGGCCGGGGTGCGCTGACGCTTTTGGTTGCCAAATAGCTTCATGTCGTATGATTCCTTTCTTCCAATTCGCGCAGAGCCGCCTGCGAGTTCGGGTCGACCTCACTGCCGCGCGCGCGGAGCTGCTCAACGGACATCCGCAGGCCGCAGAGCATCCCCGCGTCAAGCGACTGCGCGACCAGCGCGCGCAGCTCGTCAACGCCCGGGAAGTCCCGGTTCGGCTCCATATAATCGGCCAGATAGACGATCTTGTCGAGCGTGTGCATCCCGGTCGTGCCGGTCGTGTGCCAATAGATCGCGCGGTAGACCGCGTCGTTCTCGCCAAAGACCGCACGCGCGATCGTCGCGCCGGTCTTGGCATGGAGCAGCTTCGGATGGTTCTGTTCAAAATGATTCAGAATTATACCATAGCTTTCGCATAATTTCAACTGTTCCGTTCCAGTGAGCGCCTTCGTCACGTCGTGCAGAATTCCGGCGCGTTTGGCATCGACCGGATTCGCACCGTATTGCAGCGCAAGGCGCTCGGCCGTCTGGCTGCATCCGATCACATGCGGCACACGCTTGGGGTTGTGCAGCGCAAGGCTGACCGTTTGCAGACGCTCAAAGGGCAGCCTTCTGAAGTCTGCGCCCACGCCGTAAAGCCCTTCGGAGCGGATCGACTCAAGCACCTCGGGTGAGACATAGTCCTCCGCGCAGCCGAAGGCCAGCATGGCCCGCACGGACGTTGAAGAATACGGCACAAACTTGTTTTCAACCAGAACGACCCGCGCGCCCAGCCCGGCCTGCAGCCGCTCGGCGCAGGCGCGAAGCTCCTCGGCGCGGTCGTCACTGCGATGCGCAACGGCAAGGGTCGCCATGGAAGCGATCTCGCGCGGGGCGTGCCATTTTTCAAAGGACAGCAGCATATCCGTCCCCATGAGCAGAAACAGCTCGTCATGCGGATGCTGCGCGCGCAGGCTGCGCAGGGTGTCGACGGTGTAGCTCGTGCCCCCGCGCCGCAGCTCGATATCGCTGACCTCCGCGAACGGAAGCTCCCGCATCGCAAGCCGCGTCAGGCGAAGCCGCGTCTGCGCGTCAGGCGAGAGCGCGGAGAGCGCCTTGTGCGGCGGAACGGCATCGGGCACGACGAGCACCCGATCCAGCTCTAAAAGCTTTTGAAATTCACTGACCGCCATGCGGTGTCCGAGATGCGGCGGATCGAAGCTTCCGCCGAAAATGCCGATGCGTGCCATGTCGCGCCCCCTTTTCTCTGTTTTTTATTTCTTTTTGTTCGCCTGCTCGATGCGCTTCTCGATCGCCGCCTGAATCGCGGACTGACGGAAGAACTCGTTGCGGCGCTCGCGCTCCTCGCGCGCGGCCTTGCGGCGCTGCTGCGCGCCGCGCCGAACCGGGTTGGAGTGCGTTTTCTTCTCGGCACGCGCCTTCTGCGCGGTCTCCTGCGCCTTCTTCTCCGACCGGCGATAGATCACAAATTTTGAACCGACGCAGGCGATGCCCTCCGCGCCGATGCCCGTGCAAATGGCGTCACTGGCCTCTCTGGCCGAAAGCAGCGCCGTCTCGAGCACGCGTCCCTTGACCAGCTCGCGCGCCTCGAGCTGCGTCCGCGCCTCGGACAGGACTTGCTCCGTCACGCCGCCCTTGCCGACCATCAGGGTCGTCTCGAGCGTGTTGGCCTCTGCGCGCAGCTCGGCTCTCTGTTTACTCGTTAACATACAGGTTCTCCTTTTTTACCTTCTCGGCAAAGGCGGCTAGCGCCCTTGCACGGTGAGAAATCCGATTTTTTTCCGCTGCCGGAAGCTCGGCAAAGGTGCAGCCCTGCTCGGGCACATAAAACACCGGGTCATAGCCGAAGCCGTTTTCGCCGTGCGGCTCGGTGAGGATGCGCCCCGGACATTCGCCGCGCGCCGTGACCTGCCGTCCGTCCGGCGTCAACAGCGTGATGACGCTGACAAATTTTGCGGTGCGCCGCTCCTGCGGCACGCCCTGCATCCGCTCGAGCAGATATTGCAGACGGTCGCGGTCGGTCTTGTTGCGTGCGCCGCCGAAGCGCGCCGAATAGATCCCCGGTTCGCCGTTCAGCGCATCGACCATCAGGCCGGAATCGTCCGCAATGGTCGGCATATGGCAGACGTCGAGGATGGTTTTGGCCTTGATATAGGAATTCTCCTCAAAGCTTGCGCCGTTTTCGTCCGGCTCGATGTGGATGTCCAGCTCCCGCATCGGCACGACGTCCATGCCGAGGTCGGAGAGGATCGCGCGAAGCTCCCGAAGCTTATGTTCATTATTGCTTGCAAGGACGATCTTCATTCCGCGCCTCCCGATTTACAGCAGCGCGTCGACAAAGGCGCGCGCATCAAAGGGCATCAGATCGTCCGGCTGCTCGCCGACGCCGATGAACTTCACCGGAATTTGCAGCGCGTCGGCCACGGCGATCACGATGCCGCCCTTTGCAGTGCCGTCGAGCTTGGTCAGCGCAATGGCCGTCACGCCCGCGATCTGCTTGAACTCCTTGGCCTGCATCAGGCCGTTCTGGCCGGTCGTGCCGTCGAGCACGAGCAGCACCTCTTTATCCGCATCCGGAAGCTCGCGGTCGACGATGCGCGAGATCTTGCCCAGCTCGTTCATCAGGTTCGCCTTGTTGTGCAGACGGCCGGCCGTGTCGATCAGGATCAGGTCGGTGCCGCGCGCCTTTGCGGCCTGAATGCCGTCATAGACGACCGCCGCAGGGTCGGCGCCCTCGTGCTGCCGGACGATCTCGGCATGTGCGCGTCCCGCCCAGATCTCAAGCTGGTCGGCAGCCGCCGCGCGGAAGGTATCGCCCGCGCACAGCAGCACCTTCTTGCCCTGCCGGACGTAGTTCGTCGCGAGCTTGCCGATGGTCGTGGTCTTGCCGACGCCGTTGACGCCGATGACGAGCACAACGGTCGGTCTGGTGGTCATTTTCAGCTCGGTGTCGCCGACGTTGAGCATCTCAACGAGGATGTCCTTGAGCGCGTCCTGCACCTCCTGCGCCTCCTTGAGCTTCTGCTCCCTGACGCGCTGACGCAGCAGCTCGACGGCCTTGACCGACGTCTCCACGCCGAGGTCGGCGAGGATCATACTCTCCTCCAGCTCGTCGTAAAACTCGTCGTTTACGCCCGAAAAGCCGGAGAAAACGCCGCCAAGCGTCGAGGAAATTGCTTCCTTTGTCTTTTTCAGTCCGTTTTTGATTTTTTCAAAAAAGCCCATGTTACTTTGCCTCCGAAATGAGTCCCAGATTTTCTTCCATACGGTTCAGATCCAACTGAAGAATTTTAGAAATGCCCTGCTCCTGCATGGTCACACCATAGAGCATGTCCGCCGCCTCCATCGTGCCGCGGCGGTGCGTGATGACGATGAACTGCGTCTTGCCGCAGAACCCGCGGATATAACCGGCGAAGCGCTCGACGTTGCCGTCGTCCAGCGCGGCGTCGATCTCGTCGAGCATACAGAACGGCGTCGGGCGAACCTTCAAAATTGCGAAATACAGCGCAATGGCCACGAACGCCTTCTCGCCGCCGGAGAGCAGCGTGATCGTTTTGAGCTGCTTGCCGGGCGGCTGGACCCGGATCTCGATGCCGCAGGTCAGCGGCGCCGCGGGATCCTCCAGCTCGAGCGAGGCCTTGCCGCCGCGGAACATCTCCGTGAAGGTCTGGCCGAAATAGGTGTTGATCTTGGCGAATTCCGTCGTAAAAATTTCCGTCATCTGTGTGACGATATCCGCAACGATGTGTTCCAGCTCCTTTTTCGAGGTCAGAACGTCGTCGCGCTGCTCGGTCAGATAGGTATAGCGCTCGTTGACGCGCGCGAACTCGTCGATCGCGCCGAGGTTCGGCGTGCCGAGCGCAGAGATCTTTCGCTTCAGCTCCGCCGCGCGCTTCTGCGCCGCGCCGACGTTTTCGATCTCGGCGGCGGCCTCCGGCGCGGTCGAGCGCGTCAGCTCGTAGCTCTCCCAGAGCTTGTCAATGATCTGCTTTTCCTCCATCTCGGCGGCGTTCTTCCGCGCGTCGAGGCGGGCGCTCTCGCGCTCCATGTTGAGGATCTCGCGGCTCTTGTTCTGCGCCTCCTTCTCGTTCTGCGTGCGGCGCGCCTCAACGGAAGCGCGCTCGGCCAGCTCGTTCTTCAGCGCCTCGCGCTGCGCCTCGCCCCGCGCCGTGCAGTCGGCCATAGCCTGCTCGCGCTCTGTGATCTGGCCGACAATGCGCTTATTTTCGGCCTCATACGACGCGATGAGCGCCTGCTTCTGCTCCCGGTCGCCCTGCATGGACGCGGCGAGCTGCGTCAGGTGCGCAACGGACGCCGTCGCGGAGGCACGCTCGGCCTCGGCGGCCGAAAGCTCCGCACGCAGCCCGGTCATGCGCTGACCGAGCCGGTTGCTCTGCTCGGCGGCGGCGCTCTGCCCGTCGGAGACGGCGCTCAGCTCCTGCTCGGAGTGTGCGATTTTTTCTTGCAGCTCCTCAAGCTGCGCCGTGAGCGTCCTTTCGCGGTTTTCGTCTGACGCGACGCGCTGCTGCAGCGCCGTGCGCTCGCGGTCGGCGCTCCCGATGGCCTCGTCGATGGCCGAATAGAGCACGGAATACTGCTTCCATTCGCCCTCGAGACGCAGCGCCTCGTCCTGCGCGGTGCGCAGACGCGCCTCCTCCACGGAGCGCTCGTATTCCACCTCCTGCGCAAGGCGTTCGGCCTCGCTCAGGTCGGTTTTCAGCTTTTCCAGACCGGCCTGCGCCTCGCGCTGCTGCCGGTGCAGCCGCTCCAGCTCGTTCGCGCGGGAGAGGATGCCGGCGTTTTTATTCACCGAACCGCCTGTCATCGAGCCGCCGGCGTTCAGAACCTGCCCGTCCAGCGTCACGATGCGGAATCGGTGAGAATAGCGATTCGCAATTGCAATTGCAGCATCCATATCCTCGGCAATCACAGTCTTGCCGAGCAGATTGCGGATCACGCCGCGGTAAAGCTCGTCGCAGCGCACCAGCTCAGAGGCGATGCCGACGAAGCCGCGGCACTGCTCCACGCCGGTCTCATTGAGCGCCTTGCCGCGCATGACGCTCAGCGGCAGGAAGGTCGTGCGGCCGCTGTTCGTGCGTTTCAGGAATTGAATGGCAGCCTTACCGGCGGCCTCATCGTCCACGACGATGTTCTGCATGGCCGCGCCAAGCGCGATCTCGATGGCGACGGTATAGGCGTCGTCCGTGCGGATCAGGCGCGAGACAGGCGCATGGATGCCCTTGAGCGCGCGGTTTTTCTCCTGCATGACGGCCTTCGCCGCCTTGGAAAAGCCCTCGTAGTCGCGCTCCATCTCTTCAAACAGCTTGCAGCGGGAAATCAGCGTTTGCAGCTTGACGGACGCGTCGCTCACCTGCTTGCGCAGGTCGTCACGGCGCTGCCCGCGCGACGCGCTGCGGATGCGGTAGCCCTCGAGCGTGTTCTGCGCGGCGGTGCTGTCCTCCTTGGCCTGATCGAGCTTGCGCTTCGCGGCGTCAAGCTTTTCCTTGGCCTCGGTGCGGCGGCTCTGCGCCGTCTCCCGATCGGAATCGAGCTGTTTCAGGCGTTCTGCGCTCTGCGCGAGCGCCTCCTGCACGGCGCTGCGGTCGGCGCTCCTGCCGGAGAGCGCGGTGCGCAGACGCTCCTGCTCGTTGCGGATGGTCAGATATTGCTTCGTCATGCCCTCGGAGGATTCAGCCAGATGCCGTCCCTCCTCCTCGGCGGCCTTCAGCGCCTCGGTCAGCTGCGCGACCTGCCCGTCCAGCTCGGCGACCTGCGCCCGAAGCGTCTCGATCTGCCCGCCGATGCTGCCGCTGCGGCTCTCCTGCTCGGTCATCTCGTTGCGCACGCGCAGAAGATTCTCCATGCAGTTGTCGCTGTTCGTGCGCAGGACGGCAATGTCCGAGGCGATGCTCTGCCCCTGCGCGTCGATCTTGGACAGCTCCTCGCGGAGCTGATCGGTTTTCATATCGTGATTATGCAGCGCAAAGGTCAGCGTCTCGCCGGTCACATAGAGCTGATCGAGATTGTCGTGCTCCTGCTGCAAAATAAAGGCGGCGGAATGGTAGTCCTCCTCGGCCTTGCGCGCCGTGGCGCTGAGCTTTTCGAGCGTATGCAGCCAGAGCGCGACCTCAAGCCCCTTCAGCTCCTCCCGGTAGGTCAGAAAGGCCTTTGCCTTCTCGGCCTGATGCCGCAGCGGCTCGACCTGAAGCTCCAGCTCGGAAATTTTGTCGCCGATGCGCAAAAGGTTATCCTCGGTGTTCGCCAGACGGCGCTCCGTCTCCTCCTTGCGGTGGCGATATTTGGAAATACCGGCCGCCTCCTCGAAAATGTCGCGGCGATCCGTGCTCTTCACGGAGAGAATCTCGTCGATGCGCCCCTGCGAAATGTTGGAATAGCCCTCGCGGCCGAGTCCGGTGTCCATGAACATCTCGTTGATGTCGCGCAGACGCACGGACTGCCGGTTTATATAATATTCACTCTCGCCGCTGCGGTAATAACGCCGGGTGATCTGCAGCTCGTCGGCATCATAGCGGAGGGAACGGTCACTGTTATCCAGAACCAGCGTCGCCTCGGCAAAGCCGACCTGCGCGCGCTTTTCCGTTCCGCCGAAGATCACGTCCTCCATCTTCTGCCCGCGCAGGCTGCGGCTGTTCTGCTCGCCCATGACCCAGCGGATCGCGTCGGAGATATTGGACTTGCCGCTGCCGTTCGGTCCGACGATCGCGGTGATGTCATGGCCGAAGGTGACGACGGTTTTATCGGCAAAGGATTTGAAGCCCTGAACGATCAGTTCTTTTAGGTACACGCTTGTCTCACTCCTTCTTAAAAGCTCTTATATCTTGTTGCTTCAACGGTTCTAAGAACTTCTAAGGAAGCTCTGATTCAATCGCATGAGCGGTCAGCATGGAAGATTCTTATCTGGCTCAGCAGGCTTTCGGCTGTAAGCCGGATGCCTTTCACCCCCGCGTCTGTATCGCGAAGCGTAGCCTTATCGCCGCTCCGCCGGCCTCGCCGTCTCGGAGCGCCCGCCCTCCTGAACTGTTACGTTTCCATGTCATGTTCCAATTCCTTTCCCAGCGGAAAAGAAAACCGGACATACTTTATTAGTATATCACATTCTGCGCCATCTTTCAACACAAAATCACTTGGCGCAGGTCAATGTAAGCCTCAGGCAGCCGGGACGCCCCGCAGTCTGCCGGTCAAATGCCGATTTGCATATCAAACGGCAGAATCAGTGTAAGCACGATCAAGCCATAACATCTTCAGAGTTTTCCCGTCACGGCCTGCACAATATAAAAATCGTGCCGGGGAGACCCCGACACGTTCCGTTATGATCGTTTCTTCTCCCTCAATCATCTGCACTGCCCCGGTGGTATTCTTGCCGCATAGCAAAAGGCCGGTCACGGGGCACACCCCATGACCGGCTCGCCGGGTCAGATCGGGATCAGCAGCATCGTACCGTCCGGGATGACGTCACCGTCGATCGCGTTGGCCCTCGTGATGGCCTCGACGGAGGCGCGCAGTCCCTTCGCGACCGACCAGACCTCCTCATCTCCGACGGTTCTGCGCAGAATGACCGCCGGCTTGCGCTGCTCCTGCGGCGGCAGCTCGCTGACCGTCCCCCCGCAGACCAGCTGCAGCCGCTCCTGCGCCGTGGCGGAAACTTCGAGCGCAATCGGCAGACGCAGCTCGAGCGCGCCCGCTGCGGCCGTGCAGAAGGCCTCTCCGCACCGCAGCTCGGCCACGGCGCAGTCCACATTCCCGGCGGCGGCCGTCTCGGCCGAAACGCTCGTGCGCAGCAGCGTGCTCTGAAGCCGTCCCTCGGCGTCCTGATAGAGCACGCTGCACGACAGCGGCACCTCCAGCACGACCGAGCCGCCTTCCCGGCGCGGATGCGTCTCGCCCGGCAGGGTCGAGACATCCACGAGCTTGCCCGCTGCGCATTCGCCGCTTGCCTGCGCCGTCAGGCTGAAGCTCTGCCGATCGAGCTGCGTGTCGAGCGTCCATTCCTGCATTCTCGGCTCCAGCTCGGCATCCGTGCAGAACGCGTCGGTGATCAGATGCAGCCTTTCCTCCCCAATCGCGCGGCACTGCACCGCGACGCCCGCATTGAGGAACAGCCGACGGCTCTCGCCGTGGCTTTCCGGCTCCAGCTCAAAGGCCGTGAGCCACACCAGCGCCTCCGGGCGGCAGTCCTCGCAGTCGCGCTCCAGCTCGGCATACTGCGAGAACGGCAGCGTCCAATCGTAGACGCGCAGCGTCTGCTCCGCGTCGGCATAGAGCACATGGATGCGCAGGCAGCCCTTGAAGACGGCCTTCGCCCCGACGATCTTCTGCTCCGTGATCTCGGGGAGCGCGGTGCATTTCAGCACCTCCGCAGCCGCCGGATATTCCTCAGGCAGCTCCAGCTCCTCCTGCACGGGAAAGCGCTTCTCGCCGAGTGCCAGCGCCATGCGCGCCGGCAGCTCCACGCGCCGCAGCTGAAGCCGCTCGGACGGCTCTTCGATGTCATAGAGACATTTTTCCGCCGCACTGAACACCTCGATGCAGCAGAGCACCGTCGCCCGCACGAGCAGCTTGCGC
This sequence comes from uncultured Eubacteriales bacterium, assembly GCA_900546415.1. GTDB lineage: Bacteria > Bacillota > Clostridia > Oscillospirales > Oscillospiraceae > JAZOXB01. The sequence continues at coordinate 4,059 of URCY01000018.1, read as the reverse complement.
GAATTGAGCATCCGCGCGTCGATCGCCGTCAGGCGCACGCTGCATTGCAGCGTCAGCGTGCTGTCCGAGGGCGTCAGCTCCCGGCGCACGCTGAACGGCAGCTGGGTTTGCAGGCTGTGCGGCACGCCGTCCGCATCGGCGAACAGGACGCCCGCCTGCACCGTCCCCACAACGGACGCGCTGTCCGCCCCGGCCTCGGCCGAACGCACCGTGACCGTGCCGAAGGCCTCGAGCACACGCTCGCAATCCGGAAGCCGATCCGGAACGATCAAGTCCGCCGTCTGCTCCTGCGAGACGCACTGCCGCAGGACGCACGACGGGAACACCATTCTTTTTTCCTGAAAAACAAGCTCCATAAGCCACGCTCCTTCCTTGTCCTATGCCATATATATGATGCGTCGGACAGGTTTATCCCGAAAAAATCACGGGAATCTGCGCATACAGAGGCATCCGACGAGCGTGATGCAGATGCCGAGCATCGCCTGCGCAAAATCCGACCGAAACAGCAGCGACAGCAGCACGCCAATGCCGCAGCCGATCAGCGCAAGACCGAGAAGTTCATATTTTCTGCACATAAAAAACCGCCCCCTGCAACCGTATGTGCAGAGGGCGGAGATTATTCGCGAATATGGCGTCAGACCGTCAGATAGACCCGCGCCTCATACGGGCGCAGCGTGCCGGTGTCCGGCTTGCCGGTGTAGTTGCAGAGGATCAGCGAGGCCTTGCCCGGATGCAGGCGCTTCGGCAGCTTCATCGGCTGGTCGCTGAACGAGCAGATCACGAGCAGCCTCGTGCCCTTGCTCTCGCGCTCATAGGCGTAGAGCTTCTTGGAGCGATGCAGCAGCTCCTTATAGCTCCCGTGGCGCACGACCGGCAGGGATTTGCGCAGCTCGATCGCCCTGCGATAAAAATTCAGCAGCGAATCCGGATCCTTTTCCTGCCGGGCGACGTTGATCTCGCGGTAGTTCGGGTTCACGCTGAACCACGGCTCGGCCGTCGAGAACCCGGCGTGCTCTGCGTCCGACCACTGCATCGGCGTCCGCGCGGAATCACGCGAGCTGCGCCAGAGGCGCTTGAGGCGCTCCTCGGGCGTCTTTTTCAGCGCCGCATGCTCGTACTGCCAGCGCGTCTGCACATCCTCGTACAGCGCCGGATCGTCCGGCCGCCAGTTCGTCATGCCGATCTCCTGTCCCTGATAGAGGAAGGGCGTTCCCTTCTGGAACAGATAGGCCACGGCCAGCATTTTGCCGCTCTCGACGCGGAATTTTTCGCTGCCGTAGCGCGAGATCACACGCGGATGATCGTGATTCTCCAGATAGAGCATGTTCCACGCCTTGCCCTCGAGCTTGCTCTGCCAGCTCGACCACGCGCGCTTGAGCTTGCGCAGGTGGAACTTCGTCGGCATATAGTCCGTGAAGAAGCAGTCGCCGCACATGCACTCGAACTGAATCATCATATCAAAATCGCTGTCCTCTTTCTCGGAGATGTATTCCAGCGCGCGCTTCGGCCAGATCAGCGGCGCCTCGGCGATCGTCATGCAGTCGTAATGTGACAGCACGTCCCGCCGGAACTCCGAAAGATACTCGTGGATATGCGGCCCGTGGTTGTAAAAGCGGATGCCCTTATAGATCGGGAAGAGATGGTCGCTCGGCAGCCCCTCCTTTTTGGAGATCAGCGTGATGACGTCCTCGCGGAAGCCGTCGACGCCGAGGTCGAGCCAGAATTTCAGGATCTTCTTGACCTCCTCGCGCACGAGCGGGTTGTCCATGTTCAGGTCGGGCTGCTTGACGGCGTAAAGGTGCAGATAGTATTCCTGCCGCAGCTCGTCAAACTGCCACGCCTTGCCCTCAAACGAGCTGTCCCAGTTATTGGGAAGCTTGCCGTTTTTCCCGGCCGGGCGCCAGATGTAATAGTCGGTGTAAGGCTCGATGCGGCGGCGGCTCTTCTGGAACCACTCGTGCTCGTCGCTCGTATGGTTGATGACCAAGTCCATAATGACCTTCATGCCGCGCGCGTGCGCGCCGTCGAGCACCCGTTTGAAGGCCTCCATGCCGCCGAATTCGGCCGCAATGTCCATATAGTCCGAAATATCATAGCCGCAGTCGACACCGGGAGACGGGTACAGCGGCGAGAACCAGATGCCGTCCACGCCGAGCGAGCGGATATAATCAAGCTTTTCATAGACGCCGAGCAGGTCGCCCATGCCGTCGCCGTTGCCGTCGCAGAAGCTGCGCGGCCAGATTTGGTAAAATACTTTATCCTTGTACCATCTTTTTCTTTGCAATGGAATTCCCCCTTTTTCGTCAGTATACCACATCTTTTTCTCCTTGTCATCATAAATTTGGTTGACATCCCCATTTCGGAACGGTAAAATAAAAAGCAGAAAAAGTCCTTTGAACAAAGGACTTTTAAAAAATGAGGGGGATTTTTCATCTATGAACCGATTCGACCGCCGCAACCGATATTTCTTTGGTCTGGGCACGATCGGCCGCGACATGTTCTATTCCTTTGAGGCGAACGCCATAATTTTTTTCCTTTCGCACGTTCTGTCTCTGTCCAAGGGTATCTTCGTCGCAGTCAGTATGGTGCTCTCCGTGATGCGCATTTTTGACGCGTTGAACGACCCGATCACAGGCTTCGTGATCGACAACGTCCACACCCGCTGGGGCAAATTCAAGCCCTCGATCCTCGTCGGCGGCGTCGCCAGCGTGATCTTCTATCTTATGCTCTTCGGCAACATCGGCTCGGGTGTCGGCTTTGTGATCCTGTTCGCTCTGGCCTATCTGTTCTGGGACATCAGCTACGGCATCAACGACATCGCCTATTGGACGCTGCTGCCCGCGCTCTCGACCGACCAGAAGCAGCGCGAACGCAACGGCGCCTTCGCCCGCATCTGTGCCAGCCTCGGCATGTACATCATCATGGTCGGCTGGGAGCCGATCACAAGAGCCCTGGGCAACACGCCCCGCGCATGGTTCTGGGTGGCCGTCGTGCTCAGCGTGATCTTCCTCGCCTTCCTCTGCTTCCCGCTCTTCGGCGTGAAGGAGCCGCGCCTCGTCTCGGAAAAGCAGGCCGAGGAAAAAACGACCCTGCGCCAGATGGTGCGCGCGCTGGTCAAGAACGATCAGCTCATGTGGACGGCGCTCGCCATGGGGCTGTTTATGGTCGGCTACTGCACCACGACAGGCTTCGCCATCTATTATATGGAATATCTCTTCGGCGACCAGAGCATGTATGCGATCCTCGCGGCGGTCTGCGGCGTGGCGCAGCTCCTCGCGCTGATTATCTTCCCGCTGTTCTCCAAGCGCATGAACCGCAAGCAGCTTTACACCGCCGCGACCGCTCTTGTCGTCGCAGGCTATCTGGTCTTCTTCTTTGCAGAGCACTCCATCATCCTCGTGACAGCCGCCGCTCTGCTGCTCTTCATCGGTCAGGCCTTCATCCAGCTGCTCATGCTCATGTTCCTGACGGACACGATCGAATACGGCCAGTGGAAGCTCCACAAACGCAACGAATCGATCACCTTCTCCATCCAGCCGCTCGTCAACAAGATCGGCGGCGCGCTCTCGACCGCCATCATCAGCGCGACGCTGATCCTTTCTGGCATCAAGCGCGACGCGGTCGCCGCGGCGTCCATCGACGCCGGCGGGAAGATCATTGTGAAGCTCGCAATGTTTGTGCTTCCGCTGCTGTGCATCGTTGCGGGCTACATCATCTACCGCGTGAAATTCCGCATCGACGAGCAGTTCTATTCCAAGATCCTCGACGAGCTGCATGACCGCGGCGAGCTGCTCGACGACGAGCCGAAATAGCGCCGTATCGCTTCGGCAGCCGCCGGGCATACTAATACTGATTCTTGATTAAAATATTTCATAGTTTTAATCAAGAATCCCGTGTGCTACGCACACTCGCAGCGTGCGTAGCACGCTGCGCCGTCTCATGCAGAATCTGACGCGTCTTCGGCGCTATAAAAAGCTTTTCAAGCTTTTTAACCGGTTCTAGTATGAATCAATCGGCTGCGGCGCTCAGCGGGTCTTTCGCCCCAGCTTATCGGTTTGA
>URCY01000017.1 GCA_900546415.1 uncultured Eubacteriales bacterium | reverse complement strand
GACGCCGTTGATCTTGTCGATTCTTCTTTCGTAACTTTCAAACAAAGCCATTGTTGTGTCCTCCTCTCTTATTCCTGACGCGGGTCGACATACTTGGCCGCGTTGTCAAACTGGCCGTAGTGACCCTTGGCCTTCTCCATCGCCTCCGCCGGCTCGATGCCCTTCTTGACGAAGTCCATCATCTTGCCGAGGTTGATGAATTCATAGCCGACGATCTCGTCTTCCTTGTTCAGGGCGATGCGGGTGACATAGCCCTCGGCCATTTCCAGATAGCGCGGGCCCTTTTCCTTGGTGGCGAACATCGTGCCGACCTGGGAGCGCAGACCCTTGCCGAGATCCTCCATGGAGGCGCCGACGGACAGGCCGCCCTCGGAGAACGCGGACTGCGTGCGGCCATAGACGATCTGCAGGAACAGCTCGCGCATGGCGGTGTTGATGGCGTCGCAGACGAGGTCGGTATTCAGAGCCTCAAGGATGGTCTTGCCGATGAGAATTTCGGAGGCCATGGCTGCCGAATGGGTCATGCCGGAGCAGCCGATCGTCTCGACCAGCGCCTCTTCGATGACGCCGTTCTTGACGTTCAGGGTCAGCTTGCAGGCGCCCTGCTGCGGCGCGCACCAGCCGACACCGTGCGTGAAGCCGGAAATATCCGAGATTTCCTTCGCCTGCACCCACTTGCCCTCTTCGGGGATGGGAGCCGGGCCGTGGTATGCGCCCTTGGCAACGGGACACATGTGCTGAACTTCAGTTGTGTAAATCATTGCATAAATCCTTTCCATGCGCCGTTTTGGATCGGGCGCAAAATTTCCATATCGAGAAGGACGTCGGGAAGTTCTTAGTCCTGTCGAACACTAGGTGTATTATATCGAATCGTGTCGGAATTGTCAACGCGATTTCACGATTTTTGCCGCAGAGCCGGGCAATCGGGGAAGAATTCCGCCACGAACGGAACGTCCGCAACGGCAAAGCTGCGCCCGTTGAGGTAATCGAGCGATCCGGCGTCGGTCGTGAAGCGGAAGGTCAGGCGGTAGGAATAGAGCGCCTGATATTTTTGGCGGCGGTCGGCCCTGCCGTATTTTCCGTCCCCGAGCAGGGGATGCCCCGCGTGGGCGAACTGCGCGCGGATCTGATGCGTCCGGCCGGTGACGAGCTCGCACTCGACGAGCGACAGCCCGTTGCGGCTCTCCAGCGTACGGTAGCGCGTTTCGCAGGTCTTCGCGCCCCTTTGCGGCGCGTCGGTCACATAGACGCGGTTCTGGACGGCGTCCTTGAACAGAAAGCCCTTCAGCGCGCCGCTTGCGGGTCTCGGCGTGCCCTCGACCACCGCCAGATAGCGCTTGTCCAGCTCGCGATCCTTGATCTTCTGGTTCATGACGCGCAGCGCCTCGGCCGTTTTGGCCGCAATGACGATGCCGCCGGTGTTGCGGTCGATGCGGTTGCAGAGCGCCGGGGTGAAGCTGGCCTCCTCACGCGGGCGCCACTCGCGCTTTTGATAAAGGTAGGCCAGAATGTGGTCGATGAGCGTCCGGCCCGGCTCCGCGCCGTCGTGCGGATGCACCGGGATGCCGGGCTGCTTGTCGACCAAAAGCAGATTTTCGTCCTCGTAGACCACTGTCAGGCGCGGCACGGCGACGGTCAGATAGGCGTTGTCCGCCGTGGGCACGTCGAAAAATTCGTCGTTGATATAAAGCTGCAGAACGTCGCCCTCAAGCAGGCGGTCGTCGCGCTGCGCCCGCGCGCCGTTGCGCTTGATGCGCTTCAGGCGGATATATTTCTGCGCCAGAGACGCGGGCAGAAGCGGCACGGCCTTGGCCAAAAAGCGGTCGAGCCGCTGTCCGGCGTCGTTCGGGCCGATGGTAAATTCCTTCATAAAGCTTCTCCGTTTTCGTGCAAACGATACCTGTTTTGCCGTATGGAATTACTATGCGCCAAAATTGCGCGAAAGTCAAGCAAAAAACAGGAAAAAATCAAAAAAAGCATTTGACAAACGGGGGAAAAGCGGATATAATATCATTCGCACGACTATGAAACAGAGGTTTGCTATGCTGTTAAGGTTGTCAAAGCTGATAGAAGCGCCGGACGGCGTGCAGCCCTTCGAGACGTCGCTGGATCTCTCCGAGCTGGATTTCGGCGGGCAGAAGCCCGTTCAGGAGCCGGTTCGGGCGGTCGGAAGCGTCCGGAACACGGCGGGCGTCCTGATCCTGGAGGCGGTGCTCACGACCACGCTCCACGCGATCTGCGACCGCTGCGCCGCGCCCTTTCTGCGGAAGCTCACCCTGCCGGTTCGCGCAGTGCTGACGCGCAGTCTGGAGAACGAGGACGAGGCGGACGAATGGACGTTTCTGCTCGAGGACGACTGCGTCGATCTTGACGAGGTGCTGACCACTGCGTTCGTGCTGCAAATGGATTCCAAGCTGCTGTGCAGGCCGGACTGCAAGGGTCTGTGCTTCCGCTGCGGAAAGAATCTGAACGACGGCGATTGCGATTGCCGCCCCGAACCTGATCCCCGTTTGGCTGTCCTCGGGCAGCTTTTGAAGGATAAGAAGTAGAAAATTTCAACTCTGACCGAGGAGGTGTCATTCATGGCTGTCCCTAAGTGTAAGGTTTCCAAGGCAAGACGGGATAAGAGACGTAGCTCTCACTGGAAGCTGTCTGTGCCCGGCGTGGTCGCTTGCCCCAAGTGCGGCGAGCCGCGTCTGCCCCACAGAGCTTGCAAGAAATGCGGTACCTACAATGGCCGCGAGGTTCTTGCCGTTGCCGAGGCAAAGTGATCAAAAAACGCGCTGCGGAGTTTTTAAGAAGCTCTGCGGCGCGTTTTTGCTATGCAAAAGCATAGCAAAAATAAGAAATGTGCCATTTCCTCGCCCCTGCGGGGCAACCGGAAATGATGCACAAAAACTTCATGCACCGGCATTTGCGCATTTTCGTGGTGCGGTGCTCACGCATGAAGTTTTGTGCCCGACGCGGCAAGCTTTGACGGAACGATTTGTCATCCCGAAGCGAAATATGGCAGGGCGGAACGATGCAGCAGATCTCCTGTTTTTCTGATAGGGATTTCTTTTTGCTTCGTGCTCCCGTGCTTCGGTGCGGGATGCCATGCCTTCGGCTTAAAGATTGCCACGGCCGCAGGGCGGCCTCGCAATGACAGAATCTGTTGGTTCAAGCTCGATTTAACGCTTTAAATAACTGAAATGAAATTTATAAGCAGTGAGAATGGCAAAAAAGAATGCAGAAAGCGGCAGGTTTTTCGCGGAAAACCTGCCGCTTTTGTGATTATTATGTTTGAATTTGTCCCGAAACGGATTCCGCTGCGCGGCTGCGGATGGGGGATCGGCTTCGGGTTCAGATGTCCAGAATGGCGAAGACGGGCTGGAAGATCGTTTCAAAAATCGTGTGGACGGTGAGCGGATCGTCGGAGTATTCCCCGCTGAGAAGCTTCACGGCGGCGGCCGTTGTGCCGTCGATCAGGTTGTGTACGAGCACGGAGCGGTTGCAGCGGTCGGACAGGTCGAAGCGCCGGTCGATCGCGTCGACGAAGCGGTTAAAGGCGCGGAAATTCTCGGCGCGCCGGGCGCGCACGGCGGCGGTGTAATACTCCGTGTGGTAAAACGTCCAATAAAACCGCGTACGGTCGGAATCGGCGATCAGATAATTCCAGTAGGTGTCCCAGAGCTTCTGACAATAAGCGAGCACAACGGCGGAGACGTCCTCCTCCACATCGGGCGGCATGTCTTCAAACACGCCGGCAATCAGGCGGCCGATCTCTGCGTCGATCTCCAGATAACAGGCCGTGAGCAGGTCTTCCTTGTTCCGGAAGTGTTCATAAACCGTCGGTGCGACGATTCCGGTCTCGGCGAGCAGCTTCGGATAGCTGAAGTTGCTCATGCCGCCGACCGCAATCAGATGCCGCGTTCCTTTGATGATCGCATCGCGCAATGCTTCGGGGGAGCGGACTGATTTCATAGGCAGTTCCTCATTTTCAAATACAAAATTAAACGAAAAAATCCAAAAGTATTTTAACATAAACGATTCGCTTCTGCAAGAAAATTTTTATCGTCTCTGCAAAAATATGCAAAAAAAACGGATAGACCTTCCAAACGGGCGCCCGAGGCCGGGCGAACAAAAGTTTTCGAGGGGAGAAGAACGTCGGAACGACCATGAAGCTTCATTGCGGATCGCCCGCCTTTCAGTCGGGCGAACAAAAGCCGCCGGGGGGAGAGTAGCGTCGGAACGACCATGAAACGGAGATCAGGAGCGCCCGCCTTTCAGTCGGGCGAACAAAAGCTGGCGGGGGAGAGTAGCGTCGGAACGACCATGAAGCTTCATTAAGGATCGCCCGCCTTTCAGTCGGGCGAATAAAAGTTTTCAAGGGGAGAAGAACGTCGGAACGACCATGAAACGGAGATCAGGATCGCCCGCTCTTCGAGCGGGCGATCAAAAATTTACGGGGATTTTACAGAGGTTGGATTTTGAATTTTACACGGGAGATTTAGGATAAGGTCAGAAAGAAAAAAGCCGGGCAATTCAGCCCGGCTGCGAGTAAGAAAGGAGAAACATTATGAAAAAGGCAATCAGTTTGTTTATGGTACTCGGCATTCTGGCCGCGCTGCTCGCTGGCTGCGGCGCAAAATCCGCCAAGGCCGTCTCGACCGACGGCTCGACCTCCATGGAAAAGGTCATCGGCGCGCTGGGCGAGGCCTTCATGCAGCAAAACGACGGCGTGAGCTTCACCTATAACCCGACCGGCTCCGGCTCCGGCATTCAGGCCGTCAGCGAGGGACGCTGCGACATCGGCCTGTCCAGCCGCGCGCTGAAGGACGAGGAAAAGGCCTCCGGCCTGACCGAGACGGTGCTGGCCTACGACGGCATCGCCATGATCGTCAACCCGGAAAACCCCGTCACGGATCTCGACCTTGAGACGATCGCAAAGATCTACACCGGCGAGATCACGAACTGGAAGGACGTCGGCGGCAACGACGGCGAGATCGTCCTGATCGGCCGCGAGGCCGGCAGCGGCACGCGCGACGGCTTCGAGTCTATCACCGATACGAAGGAAAAATGCAAATACCGTCAGGAGCTGACCTCCACCGGCGACGTCATCACGACCGTATCACAGAACCCGAACGCTATCGGCTACGCCTCCCTGGCCGCCCTCAAGGACACCGTCAAGGCGCTGACCGTCGGCGGCGTCGCCCCGAGCGAGCAGACCGTGCTCGACGGCAGCTACGTCATCCAGCGTCCGTTCGTCCTTGTCACCAAGACCGGCACGGCGCTGAGCGAGGAGGCACAGAAATTCTTCGACTACGCCACGTCCAAGGAGGCCGCTCCGCTGATCGCGCAGGCCGGCGCCGTCGCGGCGAACGGCTGACGCAATGAAAAAGCGCGCGTTTGAGAACGCCGTCCACGGGGTCTTCCTCGTGCTCGGGCTCATCACGGTCGGCTGCGTGCTGCTGATCTCGATCTATCTGATCGTCGCGGGCATTCCGGCCATCCGCGAGATCGGCCTGACGAGGTTCCTGTTCGGAAAGACCTGGGCGGCCACGGCCGCCCGGCCGCAGTACGGCATCCTGCCCTTCCTGCTGACGAGCGTCTACGGCACGGCGGGCGCGATCGTACTGGGCGTGCCGGTCGGCTTCCTGACGGCAGTCTATCTGGCAAAGCTCGCGCCCAAGCGCGTCAAAAACGTGATGGAGGCCGCCGTCAGCCTGCTGGCGGGCATCCCGTCGGTCGTCTACGGCCTCGTGGGTATGCTGATCCTCGTGCCCGGCATCCGCAGGCTGTTCGGCCTTGCCGACGGCGCGAGCCTGCTGGCTGCGATGATCGTGCTGGCGATCATGATCCTGCCGTCGATCATCAAGGTGTCCGTCACGGCGCTTGAGGCCGTCCCCGCGGAATACGAGGACGCCTCGCTCGCCCTCGGCGCCACGCCGATCGAGACGTATTTCCGCGTGTCCGTCCCGGCGGCCAAGAGCGGCATCGCCGCCGCCGTCGTGCTGGGCGTCGGCCGCGCCATCGGCGAGGCCATGGCCGTGATGATGGTCTCCGGCAACGTGGCGAATATGCCCGGCCTGTTCCGCAGCGTGCGCTTCCTGACCACAGCCATTGCAAGCGAAATGTCCTATTCCGGCGGATTGCAGCGGCAGGCGCTGTTTTCCATTGCGCTGGTGCTGTTCCTGTTCATCATGCTCATCAACGCAACGCTGAATTTCTTCCTGAAACGCGATAAGGGGCGGTAAGGATGCAGAAAACAAGTCGAAAAAGAAAATGCTACGCAGTCGTGATGCGGGCGCTGATGTACCTGGCCGCCGGGCTGAGCGCGGCGCTGGCGCTCTTCCTCGTGATCTATGTGCTGGCCAAGGGGCTGCCGAACCTCTCGTGGAGGCTGCTGTCCACCGCGCCGAGCTATCTCACGGGCGAAATCGGCATTCTGCCCGACCTGCTCAACACGCTCTATATCGTGATGGCGACGCTCGTGGTCGTTCTGCCGCTCGGCGTGGGCGCGGCGGTCTATCTGACCGAATATGCCACGAACCGCCGCCTCATCGCGGCCATCGAATACGCCGCCGAGACGCTCTCCGGCATCCCGTCGATCATCTACGGCCTTGTCGGGATGCTGTTCTTCTGCCAGTTTCTGGGGATGCAGACCTCGCTGCTGGCCGGCGCGCTGACGCTCGTCATCATGAACCTGCCGACCGTCATGCGCACGACGCAGGAGAGCCTCAAGACCGTGCCGCAGAGCTACCGCGAGGGCGCCTTCGGCCTCGGAGCGGGCAAGTGGCGCACGATCCGCACGCTCGTCCTGCCCGGCTGCGTCGACGGCATCCTGACCGGCTGCATCCTGTCGGTCGGACGCATCCTCGGCGAATCGGCGGCGCTGCTGTTCACGGCGGGCTTTGCCCATGCGGTCAACGGCATCTTCGACGGCCTGACGAGCGCCGGCTCGACGCTGACCGTCGCGCTGTACATTTACGCCAAGGAGCAGGGCGAATTCGGCGTGGCCTTCGCGATCGCCGCGCTGCTGATGCTCCTGACCCTGCTCATCAATCTCGCTGCGACCCTCGTCGGCAGCTATTTCAAAAGGAAGAAGCGCTTATGAACGATTTGATCTCGGTGAAAAACCTGAATCTCTGGTACGGCGCGCATCAGGCGCTGCACGACATCAATCTGGACATTCCCGAAAAGAGCATCACGGCGCTCATCGGCCCGTCCGGCTGCGGCAAGTCGACCTTTCTGAAGACGCTCGACCGCATGAACGACCTGATCCCCGGCGTGAAGATCACCGGCGAGGTGCGCTACGACGGGCAGGATATTTACGCCCCGGGCGTCGACGTCAACGAGCTGCGCCGCGCCATCGGCATGGTGTTTCAAAAGCCGAACCCCTTCCCCATGAGCATCTATGACAACGTCGCCTACGGCCCGCGCACCCACGGCGTGCGCAACAAGGCCAAGCTCGACGACCTCGTCGAGCGGTCGCTGCGCGGCGCGGCGATCTGGGACGAGGTCAAGGACCGCCTGAAGAAAAACGCGCTCGGCCTTTCCGGCGGACAGCAGCAGCGCCTGTGCATCGCGCGGGCGCTGGCCGTCGAGCCGAGGGTGCTGCTCATGGACGAGCCGACGAGCGCACTCGACCCGATCTCCACCTCGAAGATCGAGGAGCTGGCTGCCGAGCTGAAGAAAACGTACACCATCGTCATCGTCACGCACAACATGCAGCAGGCCGTGCGCATCTCCGACCGGACGGCGTTCTTCCTGCTCGGCGAGCTGATCGAATGCGACGGCACGGAAAAGCTCTTCTCCGCCCCGTCCGACAAGCGGACGGAGGATTATATCACAGGGAGGTTCGGCTGATGAGAAGTCGATTTGACGAGCAGCTCGCGCTGCTCAATCGGGAGCTGATCGAAATGGGCGCGCTGTGCGAGGAGGCCATCGCCAAGGCCGCCAAGGCACTCAGCGCCGCCGACCGCCGTCTGGCCGCGCAGGTCGCGCCGCTCGACAGCGAGATCGACCGCAAGGAGCGCGACATCGAGTCGCTCTGCCTGAAGCTCCTGCTCCAGCAGCAGCCCGTCGCGCGCGACCTGCGCCTGATCTCCGCCGCGCTGAAAATGATAACCGACATGGAGCGCATCGGCGATCAGGCCGAGGACATTGCCGAGATCGTCGGCTTTTTGGAGGGTCATGCCGAGGAGCGCGACCCGCTGATCGAAAAAATGGCGTCCGCGACCATTAAAATGGTCACGGAAAGTGTTGATGCATTCGTAAAACATGATATAATGTTGGCAGAGAAGGTCATCGGCGACGACGATACCGTCGACCGCTGCTTCGACGAGGTCAAGCAGGAGCTGATCCGCAAGATCGCAGAAAATCCGCTCGACGGCGAATATGCCATTGACCTGATGATCGTCGCCAAATATTTTGAACGCATCGGGGATCACGCCGTGAACATCGCGCAGTGGGTGATCTTCTCCGTGACCGGCGTTCACCGGGAGGGGTAAAGCATGATCTGGTGTGTCGAGGACGATGCCAGCATTCGCGATATTGAGGTGTACGCCCTGCGCTCGACGGGGCTGGAGGCGCGCGGCTTTGCAGACGGCGCGGCCTTCTGGCAGGCGCTGCAAACGGAGCGGCCGGAGCTGGTCGTTCTGGACGTGATGCTGCCGGGTATCGACGGCATTGAGCTGCTGCGGCGGCTGCGCGCCGATCCGGAGCTGAGCGACCTGCCCGTCGTGATGGCGACGGCCAAGGGCGCGGAATACGACAAAATTCAGGGGCTGGATCTCGGCGCGGATTATTACCTCACCAAGCCCTTCGGCGTGATGGAGTTCGTCTCCTGCGTGCGGGCGGTGCTGCGGCGCTGCAAGCCGAAAACGCCGAAGCAGCTCCTTTCGGCCGGCGACATCACGGTCGATCTTCAGGAGCATCGCGTCAGCGTGAAGGGTGTCGGCGTGACGCTGACGTACAAGGAATTTGAGCTTTTGTGCCTCTTCCTGCGCAATCCGGGCGTCGCCTTCACGCGCGACCGCCTGTTCAGTGAGGTCTGGGGCATGGATTACTGCGTGGAATCGCGCACGGTGGATATGCACATCCGCACCCTGCGCCAGAAGCTCGGCAGCGCGGGCGAGATGATCCGCACCGTGCGCGGCGTGGGCTATCGATTGGAGGCCGGAAATGACAGGTAAAATTTTTCGATCGAGCTTCGCCGTTGCTGCGGCGGTGCTGCTCGTCAGCGCCGTGCTGCTGCTGGCGGTGTTTTATGAATACTACGGCAGCATTCAGGAGCGGCAGCTCACCGATGAGCTGGATCTGGCGTCCGTCTCGGTGGAGCAGTACGGCAAGGACTATCTCAAGCAAATCAAGACCGACGGCTACCGCCTGACGTGGGTCGCCGCCGACGGCACCGTGCTCTGCGACACGCAGGCCGCAGCCGAGACGATGGAAAACCATGCCGGGCGCGAGGAGGTGCAGGAGGCGCTGAAGACCGGGCGCGGCGAGAGCACGCGCTATTCCAAAACGCTCACGGAAAAAACGAGCTACTACGCCGAGCGGCTGGACGACGGCACGGTGCTGCGCATCTCCGTGCGCTACGCAACGGTCGGCGCCGTGCTGCTTGGAATTTTGCAGCCGATCCTGCTCGTGCTGCTGCTGGCGCTCGTGTTCTCGGCGGTGCTGGCGCATCGGCTCTCGCGCCGCATCGTCGAGCCGCTCAACGAGCTGGATCTGGAAAAGCCGCTGGAAAACGAGACGTATCCCGAGCTTTCGCCCCTGCTCAACCGCATCGAGCATCAGCATCAGGAGATCCGGCATCAGCTCTCCAAATTGCAGCAGCGCACGGACGAATTCATGCAGATCACGGCGAATATGAGCGAGGGACTCGTCCTGCTCGACAACGAGGAGACGGTTCTGAGCATCAATCCCGCAGCGCAGCAGGTCTTCGGAACGGACGCGGGCGCGGTCGGCAGGGATTTCGTCAGCGTCGACCGCAGCCACGATCTCAGCATGGCGATCCGCGCGGCCTATGACGGCGGGCACAGCGAGGTGCGCGCCGAGCGCGGCGGCCGGGAATACCAGTTTGACATCAGCCGCATCGAGTCGGCAGGCGAGCCGCTGGGCGCGGTGATCCTGACCTTCGACGTGACGGAGCAGGAGCACGCCGAGCGCAGCCGCCGCGAATTCACGGCGAACGTCTCGCACGAGCTGAAAACGCCCTTGCAGGGCATCATCGGCAGCGCCGAGCTGATCGAAAACGGCATGGTCAAGCCGGAGGATATGCCGCGCTTCGTCGGCCACATCCGGCAGGAGGCGGCGCGGCTGGTCGCGCTGATCGGCGACATCATCCGCCTGTCTCAGCTCGACGAGGACGTCGCCCTGCCCAGCGAGCCGGTCGACCTGCTCGACATCGCGCAGGAGGTGCGCACGAATCTGACTCCGGCGGCGACGGCCAAGGGCGTCACGCTGCGCGTGGACGGCAGCGGCGCGCGGATGAACGGCGTGCATCGGCTGCTCTATGAGATCGTGTATAATCTGGCGGACAACGCCATCAAGTATAACCGCGAGGGCGGAAGCGTCCGCATCACGGCCGAGACGGAGGGCAGAGACGCCGTGGTTCGCGTGGCCGACGACGGCATCGGCATCGCGCCGGAGCATCAGGAGCATGTGTTCGAGCGGTTTTACCGCGTCGACAAGAGCCGCTCGAAGGCCTCCGGCGGCACGGGGCTGGGGCTGTCCATCGTCAAGCACGCCGTGCAGTATCACCGTGGCAGCATCCGGCTCGAAAGCACCCCCGGCGTCGGCACGACCGTGACGGTGCGGTTCCCGCAGTGAGCAGGGCGCGGCGTGCTTCGCAATGATATACAGCTTCGCTGTGTGATATATGCTTTGCATATGATATACGGCCTTCCGGCCGTGTGATATAGCGCCCCAAGGGGGCGCTGTGTCGGTGTCCCTCCGGGGCGGATTTTAATATTTTGGTTGAAAACTGGTAGGTTTTGCGAAAAACCTACCAGTTTGTTTGATCCGTCGCGGGGCGACACCGGTCTGATCCACTCGAAGACCGAATTTTACCGCGCGGCGTGTATGTGTTTCCTTGACAACGGCCGGTGCATTGGATAAAATAGAAAAAAGCTCCGCGTGCGGCGGAGCAATCAACACGTAAGGAGGACGTTTATGTCGTTTCTCTATTGGCTGGAGGGCATCCGCTGTCCGGCGCTGGATCGGTTTTTCTCCGCAGTCACGTATTTCGGAGACGAGATCCTGTTTATTGTGCTCGCGCTGACGGTCTTTTGGTGCGTGGACAAGCGCGAGGGCTATTATCTGTTCTTCATCGGCTTCGTCGGCACGATCTTCAACCAGTTTCTGAAGCTGGCGTTCCGCATTGCGCGGCCGTGGGTCAAGGACCCGAATTTCACGATCGTCGAGTCAGCGCGCGCCGGGGCGGGCGGCTATTCCTTCCCGTCCGGCCACACGCAGAACGTCGTGGCGACGCTCGGCGGCCTTGCGCGCTGGAACAAAAACACCGCGCTGCGCATCGTCTGCATCGTCGTCGCCGCGCTGACGGCCTTTTCGCGGATGTATCTCGGCGTGCATACGCCGCTGGACGTCGGTGTGTCGCTGGTGCTGGCGCTCGTGCTGCTGTTCACGTTTTATCCGCTCGTGCGCTGGGGCAGCGAACGGCCGGGGCGGATGTACGCCCTGCTGGGCGGCATGACCGTGCTGGCGGTCGGCTTTGTGCTCTATGCGAACCTCTGGCGCTTCCCGGCCGACATCGATGCGGCGAATCTGGCCGAGGGCCGCAAGAACGCGTGGTCGCTGCTCGGCGCGCTGCTCGGGTTCTGTCTGTCCTATCCGCTGGACATACATTATGTAAACTTTAAGGCGGACAACGCGCATTGGTGGCAGCAGCTGCTGAAGGTCGTGCTCGGGCTGGCGCTGCTGCTCGGCATCCGCGCGGGGCTGAAGGCACTGTTCGCGGCGGTCGGCTTCACGGCGCTTTGGTCGAACGCCGTGCGCTATTTTGTCATCATCGTCTTTGCGGGGCTGCTCTGGCCGATGTGCTTTACGCGGTTCCTGTCGAAAAAGGAAGCATGAGTGTGGGCTGGGTGATCCTGAGCTGCGTGGGCGCGTTCGCCGCGCTCTGCGCAGCGGCGCTGTATGCCGCGATGCGTCTGGCCTGCGTCGCGCCGCGCGTGACGGAAAAGACCGTTCCGGACGTGATCCGGCGCTCGTCCGTGCGGGAGTATTATGACGAAGTGATGCAGAGCGTCGCTGCCGTGCGCACGCTGCCGTTTGCGCGCGTGTCGGTGACGTCCTTTGACGGTCTGAGGCTCAGCGGCCGCTGGCTCCCGGCGGAAAATGCCGTCGGTACGGCGCTGTTCTTCCACGGCTGGCGCAGCATTGCCGAGCTGGATTTCAGCGCGGCCTCGGGCTTTTACCGCAGCCTCGGGCTGAATTTGCTGCTCGTCGATCAGCGCGCGCAGGGGCAGTCGGAGGGCACGTTCATGACCTTCGGCGTGCGGGAGCACCGCGACGTGCAGCCGTGGCTGGAATGGATCGGCAAAAAGTGCCCGGGAAAGCCCGTGCTGCTGGCCGGGCTTTCCATGGGCGCGGCGACCGTTCTGATGGCGGCCGCCGACCCGATGCCCGACACCGTGTGCGGCATTCTCGCCGACTGCGGCTTCACCTCGCCGAAGGCGATCTTCACAAAGGTGCTGCGCGAGCGGCATCTCCCGGCGCGGCTGATCCTGACGCCGGTCAACTGGCTGACACGCGTTTTTGCGGGCTTTGACATGGAGGAGTGCAGCACGCTCGACGCGCTGCGGCGGACGAAGCTGCCGGTGCTGCTGATTCACGGGGAGGCAGACCGGTTCGTGCCCTGCGAGATGTCGCGGGAGAATTTTGCCGCCTGCGCGTCTGCGGATAAGACGCTCTTCACCGTGCCCGGCGCGCCGCACGGCGGGAGCTATCTGGTCGACCGCGCGGGATATGAAAAAACCGTGTGCGCTTTTGTGCAACGGATCATGGGGGTGCAGCAATGAATTACGCTGCGATTAAGACTTATGACATTGCAAATGGGCCGGGCGTGCGCACGGTGCTGTTCGTCTCGGGCTGCACGCGGCACTGCAAGGACTGCTTTCAGCCGCAGACCTGGGACTTTGACTACGGCGAGCCGTTCACGCAGGAGGTCGCCGGGCAGGTGCTGCAAACGCTTGCGCCGCCGCAGATCGCCGGGCTGACGCTGCTGGGCGGCGAGCCGTTCGAGCCGCGCAACCGTCCGGCGGTGCGGGATTTTCTGCGGCAGGTGCGCGCGGCCTATCCGCAGAAGAGCATCTGGGCGTTCACGGGATTTTTATATGACGAGCTGGCGGGCGACCCGGTCGCGCGGGAGATCTTTTCCATGCTGGACGTGCTGGTCGACGGGCCGTTCGTCGCGGCGCAGAAAAACCTGACCCTGCGCTTCCGTGGGTCGGAAAATCAGCGCCTGATCGATATGAAGCAAACATTGCAGGCCGGGCACGTCGTGATCTGGGACGACGGCGCCCGCCGGGGAGGAAAATAAGATGCACAGACAACCGGTTTTCATCAAACGCGTCCGGCCGAACGCAAGGCTGCCCGTTTACGGGACGGAATTCTCCGCCGGGGCGGATCTCTGCGCCTGCCTCGACGCGCCCGTCACGCTCGCGCCGAACGAGACGCGCCTGATCCCGATCGGCATTGCTGCGGAGCTGCCCGAGGGCTATGTCGGGCTGGTCTTTGCGCGCAGCGGGCTGGCCACCAAGCGCGGGCTTGCCCCGGCAAACAAGGTCGGCGTGATCGACTCGGACTATCGCGGCGAATTTTTCGTGCCGCTGCACAATCAGAGCGGCGAGCCGCAGACGCTCGAGCATGGCGAACGGATCGCGCAGATGATCCTGATGCCCTATCTGGCGGCGGAATTTCTCGAGACGGAGACGCTCTCGGACACCGCGCGCGGCACGGGCGGCTTCGGCTCGACCGGGACGAAATAGGGGTCCCCTCAGGAAAAACGGACGTTGATGCGGTGCGTCAACGTCCGTTTTTGTTTTTGGCTTTGCGGTGCCAGTCTGCGACAGCCGCAGCTTTGCAATGATATTCGGCTTTCGGCCGAGTGATATATGCGGTGCATATGATATACGGCCATGCGGCCGCATGATATAGCGCCAGAAGAGGCGCTATGTAGGAGTCGCTCCGCGACGGATCAGAATTCTGAGGATTTTTCGGTTCGTGCCGCCGTGCTTCGCTCCGGGATGCCGTGCCGGTGCGTTAAAGATTGCCGCGTCGGGCGCACGCGCCCTCCTCGCAATGACAAAATTGGCAGGTTATGCGGGGAAACGGGGCGGTTTGCAAATTCAAAAGTTGGTGCGGCGCAAAAAAACCGGGAACCGACACGGTTCCCGGTTTTTTTGCTTAATCGTCCCCGTTCGGCGGCGAACCGGCCGGAGCGGAGGTGACGGCAACGGTGGCCTCCTTGGGAATGGTCTCCTCGCCCTCCACACTCGGGAGCAGAGCGTCCGTGCTCTCCCAATCGTCGGGCGGCAGATTGTCTCCGAAGAGCGTGCGCCAATAGTCCTCCTCCAGAATCCACTCGGAGACGAGGAATTTGTTCGAGACGATCTCGTTATAATGCGCGATGAGCTGGCTCGAGACGTCGAAATCGCCGAGCATCGTGACCTGACCCGTCGGGGCATAATAGGAGACGAACTCCGTCAGCCAGCTGCGGTCGGAGAAAACGACCAGCGGCGTAGCATCCGAGAAGATGTCGTGACCCATATAGAGACGGGAGTCAAAGTCCAGCCCGAAGAGATTCGAGAGCGTCGGCAGGATGTCCATCGAGCAGGCGAGCTTATCGATCGTCTCGGGCTGCATCCCCTTCTTGTAGATGAGCATCGTGTTGCGGTAAAGCTCGAAGCGCTCGTCGATCTTGTGGCCGAGCAGCTCGCTCTGCTGCTCCACGGTCAGACCGTAGGGATAGTGGTCGGGGCTGAGGACGATGACGGTGTTTTCCGCCACGCCGGCCTCGTCGAGCCGCTCGAGCAGGAGCTTCATGGCCTTGTCCAGCTCACGCTGGCAGGCAATGTAGCACTTGACCGGCTCGCTGTAGGGCAGGTCGGCGACCTCGTCATAGGCCTTGCGCGCCACGGAGTTCTCGGCCGTGTTGTATTCCAGATGGCCGGAGACGGTCATGTAATACGCGTGGAACGGCTCGGAGTGCATATAGTCGTCGGTGGTCTGGTCGATCATTTCGACGTCGGATTCCGGCCACTGCCACGTCAGCGTCAGGCCGTGGTCGCGCGCCTTGAAGATGTAGCCGAGATTCGGATGGGATCTGTTGCGGTGATAATAGGTATAGGTGTGGTCATGATAGGCATAGGCACTGTAGCCAAGGTGCTTGAGCTGCTGCGCCATCGTCAGGGGCATGGCGTTATCCGAGCTGTCGGAGAAGCTCCATGTGCCGGATTTCGGGATCGTGCCCGTCAGGGCGACATACTCGCCGTCCGACGTCGAGACGCCCCAGTAGGGCGTGTAGAAATTCGTGAAATTCATGCCCTCCTGCTGCATCTTATACAGCGTGGGCGTCAGCTCCGGGTCGATGGCCATATAGGAGAAGCTCTCGGCCGTGATGAGGATCAGGTTGCAGCCCTTGAACATACCGGTGTGGTCGTTCTTGTTCGTCGGGGTCTGCTTGCTGAAATACTCGTCGAGCTGGCGGATCCTTTCGTTCTCCTCGCCCTGCATCAGCTCGTCAAAATCGATTTGCAGAATGTTCGGGCTGGTGTCATAGGGCGGCTCGGTCGTCTCCGGCTCCGTTGTGTCCGTGGACGGCTCGGTCAGATTCGCGATCTCCGATTCGATCTCGGCGTCGTTGATCGTCGGGTCGACGAGCTGGCCGCCGTGAAAGCCGAAGATCAGACGGTGCATATCCAGCCGGAAGGCCGCCAGAAGCCCCATCTGCTGCGTTGCGGCCGGAAGGTCGTTCGTCGTGTGGTAAAGCTCATAGGCAGAGACCGGACCCTTGCCGAAGACCGGCAGCGTCAGCAGAATGACAAAATGCAGCGCGACCATCCCGATCGGGAAGATCAGACGCTGATACCAGCGCTTCAGGCGATGCGTGTTGAAGGGCTTTGCAAAGAGCGTCAGCAGCACGGCCGGCAGCAGCGTCAGGAGCAGCGGCAGCGCCTCGGCCTTCATCGCCCGCACGGTCGTGCGCCAGAATTCCATGACCTGCCCGCCGTTGCTCATGGAGTAAGCGGAGTAGAAGAAATGGAAAATATGGTGGTAGACGATCTGCGAGGCAAAGAAAATAAACACGAGGTAATACAGCACCGTCTGCACCACCGCGCCGACACGCCGGGGCAGGAAGCAGCAGAGACTGTAGAGCAGCAGCGCCGCGACAAAGCTATACAGCGCGATCAGGATGAGCGCCGGATCAAAAAAGCTCTTGCCGGCCGTCGCGCGCAGGACGCATTCGTTCCAGAAAATGTTCAGGAAGAAAAGCAGCAGTAGCCATTCGCGCGCGTAGTGCTGGCGGCGGTAGCGCCGGAACCAACACATGCGGCGCGGCGACTCGTCCGCACCCATGGTTTGAATTTGTTTCATGTCAGATTTCGTTCCTTCTCTTTCTTCTTCATTCGACTGCGGCGGTGTCCGCAGTCTGCCCTATTATACCTGATTCTCTTCCGTTTGTAAACCTTTAATTTTTACATGAAACGCCGGAAAACGGCAGGTTTTTTTGGCGCAGCGGTCAAAAAAACGCCCGCCGGGTGAACCCGGCGGGCAAAAGAGGCTGGGAAGGTCAGAAAAGACGGCGGCCGCGGACGAATTTCGCCGCGATCTGGCGGTCATCGGAGAGGTAGAGCGCGCGGTCAAGCCGCGAACGGAGCGGCAGCTCCTGCGGGTGGTCGAGCGCGGCGTCGTCGAGGACGATCGCGTCCAGCTCGTAGCCCGGCTCAAAGCGGCCGACCTTGCCGAAGAACGCACCGCCGCCGGCCGTGGCGAGCCAGAAGGCGCGGTCGACGGAGAGCGGCTTGACCGTCTCGTCGAGCAGACGCCAGCGCAGCTTCGAGGCGCGGATGGCCGCTGCGATGGAGGCGAAGAGGTTCTCCGTCTCACCGCCGGCGAGGTCGGAGGCCAGCGCGACGTGCATCCCCTCGTCGAGGTAGCGGCCGATGGGCGCGACGCCGGAGGCCAGATTCGAGTTTGAGAGCGGCGAATGCGCGATGAACACGCCGTTTTTGCGCATCAGCTCCAGCTCCTCCTGCGTGGAATGGACGCAGTGCGCCATGATGCAGGGGTGGTCGCCGCCGAAGAGGCCGAAGCGGTCATAGGCGTCGCCGTAAAATCTGGAATCCGGGCAAAGCTCGCGCACCCACGCAATCTCGCCGAAGTTCTCGGAGAGGTGGCTTTGCACGGGCAGATCGTATTTTTCAACCAGACCGCGCAGACCGCGCAGCAGCTCGTCCGTGCAGGACGGGATGAAGCGGGGCGTGAGGATGGGCCTGGTGTTTGCGAAGCGCTCGCGCGTTGCGCAGACCCACGCCTCGGTATCGGCGAGCGCCTGCTCCACGGACGGCTCACGCAGATAGTCCGGGCTGTTGCGATCCATGTTGACCTTGCCGACGTAGGAGACAAGGCCGCTGGCCTCGAGCTTTTCCATCAGCAGGGTCGTGGCCGGGACGTGCAGCGAGGCAAAGAGACAGGCGCGGGTGGTCGCGCTGCGGCGCAGATGCGCTACGAATTGGCTGTAGGCGCGGTCGGCATAGGTCAGGTCGGCGTATTTCGATTCCTCGGGGAAGGTGTAGGTGTTGAGCCAGTCGAGCAGCTCCATATCCATGCCCAGCCCGCGAAAGGAGAACTGCGGCGCGTGCGCGTGCAGGTCGACCAGACCGGGCAGGATGAGCTTGTCGCCCATGTCGAGCAGCGGAAGGGCGCGGTAGACCTCCGGGAGGACGGAAAAGACGCCCGTGCAGAGACCGTTTTCGCAGACCAGATAGGAATTTTCACGCAGACGCAGCTCGTCCGGACTCGCGCTGTCACAGATGTTCCCCTTTATGACAAAATTCGAGTTCATAAAAGAACCTCCTTGTTACATTCGTTTTCTCCAATCTAATATTATAAATCATAAAGAAATGTTGGTCAATCCTGAATTGAATTCCGAATGTAGTTTTGTGCAAAGCGCATAAGCGCATCCCGCTCGTTTTGGATATTTCCATCAAGAACCGCCGTCAACGCGGCGCGCAGAACGGCGCCGACGCGCTTCCCGGCAGGCAGACCGAGCGCCAGCAGATCGTCGCCGGAGAGCGCGAGCTGGCGCAGCGTGCAGCAGGCATCCTCCGCGCAGAGGCGGCGCAGCAGCTCCTCGGCCGCAGCGGTATCGGCCTGCACGTCCTCGGGACGCTCCGTGCCCTTGCCGAGGCGGTCGGCGCGGCGCAGCCGCAGCAGGGTGCGCACGTTCCGCTCGCCGAGCCGGTGGAGCAGACGGCGCATCCGGCGCTCGGTGAGGCCGGCCAGCTCGAGGTCGTGCGCGGCGATCAGCGCCGAGACGCGGGAGACGGTCTTGCCGTCGAAGCGAAGGCGGCGCAGAATGCGCTCGGCCATGGCCGCGCTCACGCGCGCGTGGCCGTAAAAATGGCCGACGAGCTGCTTGTCAAACGAGAAGACGGCGGGCTTGCCCACGTCGTGCAGCAGGACGGCCAGCCGCAGCGCCTCGTCCGGCTCACTGGCGGCCAGCGCATGCAGCGTGTGCTCCCAGACGTCGTAGCGGTGGTGGTAATTGAACTGACGGAAGCCGATGCAGGGCGCAAGCTCCGGGATCGGGACACAGAGCACGTCGGCAAATCCGCGCAGCAGCGTGGGTGCGTCCGTGCCGCAGAGCAGCCCCTCCAGCTCCTTGCGGATGCGCTCGGCGGCGACATTTTTCAGCAGGGAGCGGCAGGCGTGCAGGGCGGAGGCCGTCTCCGGCTCGATCGAAAGCCCCAGCCGCGCGGCAAAGCGCAGCCCGCGCAGCATCCGCAGCGCGTCCTCGGAAAAACGCTCCGTCGGAACGCCGACGCAGCGCAGAACACGGTTTTGCAGGTCGTTTTGCCCGCCGAAGGGGTCATAGACCAGTCCGGTGGCGTCGGCGGCCATGGCGTTGACGGTGAAATCGCGCCGCGCAAGGTCGCTGCGCAGCTCGGAGAGAAACTCGACGCGGTCGGGATGCCGCCGGTCGGAATAGCCGCGCTCGGCGCGGAAGGTCGTGATCTCAAAGGGGGTGCGCGCGGCGCCCCAGAGCACCGTGACCGTTCCGTAGGCCGCGCCGGTCAGAAGGGTGCGGCAGTCGGAGAAGCAGGCGGCGGTCTGCTCCGGGCGCGCGGCGGTGCAGACGTCCCAGTCCTGCGGCTCGAGGCCGAGCAGACTGTCGCGGATGCAGCCGCCCACGGCATAAGCGGCAAAGCCCGCCGCGTTCAGCCGCGCAAGCAGCGCGGAGACCGTCGGCGGGATGAGGATTTCGGCGCTCACAGCCGTTTGCCGCACTCCGGACAGGTGTCCGGCGTCGGGCCCTTGGGCGGCAGATGCGCGCCGCAGTGCGGGCAGCGGTAAAACACCGTGCCTGCGAGCAGACCGAGCACCAGCGCGGCGATGCTTGCGATGAGCAGGATGGTCTTGATGGCCGAGCCTTGCTCAGACATCACCGAGACAAGCCCGGCAATGCAGGCCAGTCCGTATAGCCCGAATTGAACCATTTTGACGATACGCGGATTCATGTTGTTTCCTCCCATTCCTTCCAGACGTCGGGGCAATAGCCGACGGTGGCTTTTTTTCCGCAGCGCACCACCGGGGTCTTCATCAGCTCGGGGTGGTCAAAGAGCTTGTCTTCCTTGGCCGATCGGTCGCCGGTGTAGCGCAGCAGGTCGATCTCGGGACTTTTCAGCTCCCAGTTGATGAGGTTGTCCACGCCGCCGACGGCGCGCAGCACGCTGTCAAACTCGCCGCCGGACATGCCGAAGCGCGGCAGGTCGATGCGCTGCACGGGGATGCGGCGCTCCTTGAAATAGCGCTCGGCTTTTTTCGTGTCGAAGCACTTGCTTTTTCCGAAAATCTGAATGACGCTCATGGGTAGCGTACCTCCATCAGGCAAAGTCCGGCGGCCGGGGCGGTCTGCCCGGCGGCGGCGCGGCGTTTTTCCGCCAGAAGCGCGGGCATCGACCCGGCCGGGCGCTTGCCCAGACCGACCTCCAGCAGCGTGCCGGTCAAAATGCGCACCATGTGGTGCAGAAAGCCGTCTGCGGAGAAGGTGAGCGTCAGGGCGTCGCCCTCGCGGCGGACGGAAAGCTCCGTAAGCGTGCGAACGGCGGATTTTTTGCCGCGCACGCAGAAGCTTGTGAAATCGTGCGTGCCGACGAGATCGGCGGCGGCGCGGCGCATGGCTTCATCGTCGAGCCGCTGCGGCACGCAGACGCGAAAGCGCCGGGCGAAGACGTCGGGCACGGGGCTGTTCCAGATGCGGTAGACGTAGGTCTTGCCGACGGCGCTCAGACGCGCGTGGAAGCGCGGCGGCGCCTGCTCCAGCGTCAGCGCGCCGATGTCCGCCGGGAGCAGGTGGCGCAGACGGCGCAGAAGCTCCTCCGGGTCGCGCTCCGGCGCGGTGAAGGAGGCGACCTGCCCGGCGGCGTGGACGCCCGCGTCGGTGCGGCCGCTGCCGTTGACCTCGACCGGCTGCCCGAACAGCTCGGTCAGCGCGGCCTCCAGCCGCCCCTGAATGCTCCGGTCGTTCGGCGCGAGGCGCTGCCAGCCCGGACGGTTCGTGCCGTCGTAGCTCAGCGTCAGACGATAATTCGGCATATCAGTTTTCCTTCCATTGGGCATAGAGCGTCAGCGTGCGCAGCGCCGGGGCGGCGGCGCCGTCAGAATAGCGCGTGCCGCCGCTGACGGCCTTGTCGTACCAGCCGAGGAAGGTATAGCCCTCGCGCGTCGGCGTCGGCAGGCCGCTGATCGTGCTCCCGGCCTTGAAATAAGTAAATTTCTTCGCGCAGCTGCCGGGCGCGGCGTTGAAGCTGACGTAAAGATAGCGGTTGCTGCGGACGGTGTAGTCTCCGTTGAGGTAGATGTTCGCCTCGTCCATCCGGCGGCAGGCGAGGCCGCTCAGGGCTTCACCGCCCGCGTGGATCCAGCTGCCGAGGGCGTTGACGAGCGCCATCTCGTCCGTCGAGCCGGAGGCGACGAGCTGATAGACGTTATAAGAGGAATTGCTCATCCAGCCCGAGCCGACGTTATAGGAGAAGCTGACGAGCGCGTCGAACTGCTGCGCAGAGAGCGTGCGGCCGATCTTCTTTTCAAAGGCGACGACCGCCTGCTCCTTGACGGCGATCTCCTTGCGCAGCAGAATGTCCGCCTGCTCGCGCGTGATGCCGTCGGGGTATTCGTCCTTTTCGCAGTGCGTGCCGTAGCCGATCGACCACTGGGCGTAGTCCCACATGGCGTACTGCGTGAAGCCCTCGTGATCCTTGATGAACTGCACGCCCTTCTCGCTCATGCGCAGCTCGGGCGCGACGTCCGGCTCGTCGGGCTGCTCCTTGTCGCCCAGCTTGCCGAATTGCAGCAGAATTTTGGCGCACTCGGCGCGCGTGGCGTCCGAGGCGGGCAGGAGCTTGCCGTCCGCGCCGCCGACCAGACCCGAGCCGACCGCCCAGCGCATGGCGTCCTGCGCATAGGGCAGGACGTCGCCCCGGTCGGAGAAGGCGGACAGGTCGTCGGTCTTGGCGGTGTCCTTGCCGCAGGTCTGCGCGTAGCGGTAGAGCACCGTGACGAGCTGCTCACGGGTGATCGGCTCGTCCGTGCCGAACTGCGTCGGGCTGACGCCGTTGACCACGTTGTTTTCATAGGCCCAGTTGACCGCCGCGGAGAACCACTGCCCCTGCGGCGCGTCGGAAAACGGCGCGGTCTTCAGGGAAGACGGCTCTCCGGCCATGCGCCAGAGCACCGTCACGGCCATTGCGCGCGTCATCGTGCCGTTCGGCTCGAATTTCGTCTCGCTGACGCCGTTGAACAGGCCGTGCGAGACGGCCTCGACTACATAGGAATAGTACCACGCCGAGCGCTCGAGATCGTCGAAGGAATCGCCGCCGCTCGGGTCGCGGAACTGGGCGTAGAGGCTGCGGTTTTCGTCGGCGAGCGCCGTCGCCTCGAGCTGCGTGCCGCCGGACGAGGCCGTGAACCAGCCCGCGAAGAGCTTGCCGTCCAGGGTCGCCTCCGGGAGCGCGCCGTAGGGCTGCCCGACCGGATAGCACAGGACGGTGTTATCCGTCAGCGTGCCGCCGTTGGCGTAAAAGATGATGTAGCGGAACGCGGCCTCGCAGTTGCCGTCGTAGCTGCCGTAAAGAAAGAGCTTGACCTCGCGCAGACGGCGCGTGAGCATCGCCTGCGAGAAGCCCGCGCTGTTTTTTACCCATGCGCAGAAGGCCGAGGCAAGCTGCGCGTCGGTGTAGCTGCCCGCGCCGATCAGCTTCTCGACCTTCCAGCCGGAGCGGAGCACGCTCGAGCCGTAGGCCACGACGAAGTCCGCCAGCGCGTCGAACTGCGGCTGCGTCAGCGTCCGGTCATAGCGCGCGGCAAAGTCGTTGACCGCCTTTTCCGCCGCCGCGAGCCGTTCACTGCCGACTGCGCCGCCGGACAGCTCCTGAAGGAAGGCCGCGCCTTGCGCGCTGAGCGTCATTGCCGCAACGGCGCGCACGGACGGCTCGGCCGCCTCATCTGTGACGGCCTCCTCCGCGACCGACGGCTCTGCAGCCGTCGGCTCCTCGGCAAAAACCGGCCGCGACAGACCGACCAGCAGCACGGACGCAAGCGCAAGGCTGAGGATTCTATTTTTTATATGTGTCATATGGGGGTCTCCATTCGCGTTATGTCAGGGGGCGCGCCGAACCGATCTGCCGCGCGATCCCCTGATGTCCATTTTATCAGAGCCGACGGGCTTCGTCAAGGCAATGGTTAACGAAAAGGAACAAAGATTACAAAATCGTACACTTACAGCGCGGATTGGAAGAAATTCCAAGCGTCGGCGAACACGGTCTGCCGGATAGCCTCGTTGTGGATCTCATGGCGGCCGTCATAGAGCTTCAGCGTGACGTGCTGCATCCCGGCTCTGCGGAAGGCGTCGGCCGCCTTTCGCACGCCCTTGCCCATGCTGCCGACGGGATCGTTCTTCCCGGCGATGAAATGCACCGGCAGCGCCTTCGGCATGGCCGCGAGATTGCGCCGCTTCTGATTCATGCGGATGCCGCGCAGCATATCGCCGCTCAGGCCGACCGTGACCCGCCCGCCGCAGAGCGGGTCGGCGGAATAGGCGTCGACGACCTCGCGCCGGGTGCAGATCCAGTCGTCCGGCGTCTGCGCGTTGGGGAATTTGCGGTTGTACAGGCCGAACATCAGCGCGTTGAGCAGCGGGCTGTAGCCCGTCGCGCCGAGGCGCTTTTTCTCCAGCGCGCAGAGGGCGCGCCCGGCCGTCAGAACCGGCCACGGCTCCCACGCCGTGCCGCAGAGAATGACGGCGCGCAGGGGCGCGTTCGGATAGCGGTAGAGCAGGGTGCGCGTCAAAAACGAGCCCATGCTGTGCCCGAAGAGCAGATAGGGCACGTCCGGAAATTCGCGGTGCGTGCGCTCGAGCAGGGCGTAGCTGTCGTCCACGGCCGCCGTCCAGCCGCCGGAGAAGCAGAGCGGCGCGTCCGTGCCGCTCGAGCGTCCGTGCCCCATGTGATCCTCCGCCGTGACCAGCACGCCGCGCTCGGTGAAGAAGCGCGCCATTTCGTCATAGCGCGCCGCGTGCTCGGCGATGCCGTGGATGATCTGGAGCACGGCGACGGGCTTGCCGGCCGGCTCCCAGCGATAGGCGTGGATGCTCCCGGCGCCCTTAGAGGGGTATTCAAATTCGATCATGATGATCCTCCTTCCGGGAAGTCTTTGACCGTATCATTGCTTGTAAGCAGGCTTTTTATGCTCGGTGTTGCGCTTATAGAGCAGGCGCAGACCCTTGAGCATCAGGCAGCGGTCATAGAGGATCTCGCGCCTGCACAGCGGAATGACAAATTTCGCGATGCCGCCGGTGGCAATGACCCGCGCGGGCGTGCCCAGCTCGGCCTCCATGCGGTCGAGCAGACCGTCAAGCATGGCAGCCGAGCCGAACATGATGCCGCTGCGCATACTGTCGCGCGTGTTTTTGCCGATGGCGGTCTGCGGCTCGTCGAGCGAGATGCCCGGAAGCTGCGCCGTCCGGCCGGTCAGGGCGTCCATCGAGATCTTGACGCCCGGACAGATGCAGCCGCCGACGAACGCGCCGTCGGCGTCGATGGCCGTGATGGTCGTGGCCGTGCCCATATCGACGAGCAGCAGCGGCGCGCCGTATTCCGCGATCGCCGCGACCGCCGCGACGATCAGGTCGCTGCCGACCTCCGTCGGGTGCTCCATACGGATGTTCAGGCCGGTCTTGATGCCAGGGCCGACGATCAGCGGCGTCAGACCGGTCAGCTTGCGGATGGCCGTGCGGACGGAGTTCATCACGGGCGGCACGACCGAGCTGATGATGCAGCCGTCGATCTGCTCCGGCGTGACGTCGAACAGGGCGAGCATCCCCTTCAGCTCCGCGCAGTATTGGTCGGAGGTCTTGATGCAGTCCGTGGCCATGCGCGCCTCGAAGCGGATCGTCTCCTGCTCGATGCAGCCGAGCACGATGTTGGTGTTGCCGATGTCAATTGCTAAAATCATGTTGTCTCCTCCACGGATTTGATTTCAAGGTGTTGAATGCGGCCGTCCGAAAGCTCCGCGACGGCGTAGGTCGGGTGCATACCGCTGCACGCGCCGGGGTTCAGAAAAGTCACGCCGTCCTCCTCGACGAGCGTCGGGCAGTGCGTGTGGCCGAAGCAGACGAGCCGCGCGCCCAGCTCCTGCGCCAGATAATGCAGCGGGAGCAGCCCCTGCCGCACGCCGTTGCGGTGACCGTGGACGGCCAGAAGCCTCACGCCCTCCAGATTGACCGTCACGCGCTCCGGCACGTCGGGGAACGGGCCGTCGCAGTTGCCGCGCACCTGAAGCAGGGCGGGCGGGTATTCCAGCCCGAGCACGTCGCGCGAGCCGTCGCCCAGATGCAGCACGAGGTCGGGGCGCTCCCGCCGCGTGACGGCGCACAGCGGCGCGGCGCTGCCGTGCGAATCGGAAAAAATCAAGAGCTTCATGGGTTCATCCTTTCGGGGTTGGTGCATATATTATATCAGATCGCGAGGGGGGAGGCAACGAAAATGACGCACGATCCTGCAAAAAATGCGCGCCTTGCCGCGTATCTTGCCACGCCGGAGGGAAAAGCGGCGTTCGCGGCGCTTGCGGCGCACGGAGACGTCGTGGCGCGCGCGGCGCAGGCGCTCCGCGACGGCGAGAACGAGGCGGCGCTGCGGCTGCTTGAGCCGGTGTTCACGCCGGAGCAGCTTGAGGCGCTGCAGCGGCAGCTTTTCAGGGCATGAACGAGGAGCTGATCGGTCAGATCCTGAATGACCCGGAGAAGATGGCGCAGCTCTCCGCGCTGGCGGAGTCTCTCGGCCTGAACGGAGCGCCGCCCGAAGCGCCCCCGCCCCTGCCCAAGCCGCCCGCGCCGGACCGACCGCCCCCGCCGCAGACGTCTCTGCCGGACGCGGCGATGCTCTCGGCGCTGATGGGGACGCTCGGCGAGCTGAACCGCGTCGACAAGCGGCTCGAGGCGCTGCTTTGCGCGCTGAAGGCCTATCTGCCGCCCGACGGCTGCCGAAGGCTTGACCGCGCGGCCGAGCTTGCGCGCCTGATGCGCCTGATGGAGCGGCTGAACGGGGGCGAGCCGTCCGCGCCCGACCCGAAAAGGAGCGATTGAAGATGTATCACCGCTATCAGCCCGACGGCTACGGCGGCTTCCGGAAGCAGACGGTCATGCAGCCGCCTGAAAGGCCGCCCCAGCCGCCGAAGCCCGAACCGCCGCCTCCTCCGCCGAGACCCATGCCGCCTCCGAAGCCTGCGCCGCCGAGGCCGCATCCGGCGCCGCCCAAGCCGGAGCTGCAGCGGCCGGACGACCGTCTGCCGCTGGCGCTGTTGCTGCTGCTCTCGTCGGGCGAGGCGCACGAGGCCGAGCTGGCCATTCTGACGCTGACGGTCTATCTGCTGCTGCCATGATGCAATTCCTGTTTCGGCCTGCGCCGGAACAGGAAAATTTTATGAATTTTTGACGAAAACGAAGCAAAAAAAGTGTGGCAATTTGTCTAGGACTATGGTATAGTGGAACTGCAAGACAACGAAGCACCACTGTTTATGAAATGAGGTGAGCGCAATGGCACGCGCTTTTTTCGGCGGCGTCCATCCAAAAGGGGAGAAGGAGCTGAGCCGTGACGCCGCACCCGTTCCGATCCGCCCGAAAACGGTCACGATCTTTCTGTCACAGCACATCGGCGCACCCTGCAGGCCGCTCGTCCGCGTCGGCGACCGCGTGACGCTCGGGCAAAAGCTCGGCGACGGCGAGGGACTCTGCGCCCCGGTGCACGCGTCCGTCTCCGGCACGGTCGTCGCGGTTGAGCCGCGTCCGCATCCGGGCGGGACGGACATGCCTGCCGTCGTGCTTGAAAACGACGGGCGGGACACGCTCTGCCCCACGATCCAAAAACGCGCGAGCCCCCTGACGCTGCCGCCGGACGAGCTGATCGCGATCATCCGCGAGGCCGGGATCACCGGCATGGGCGGCGCGGGCTTCCCGACGGGCGCGAAGCTCGCGTCCGCCGTGGGCAAGGTCGACACGGTGCTCGTCAACGGCGCGGAATGCGAGCCGTATATCACGGCCGACGACCGCCTGATGCGGCAGACGCCGGAGCGCGTGCTCGGCGGTCTGCGCGTCATTTGCAGAATTTTGCAGCCGAAGCGCGCCGTCGTCGGCATCGAGCGCAACAAGCCGGAGGCAATCGCCGCCATGCGCGCCGCCGCCGGGAGCGAGGCCGAGGTGCTGGCGCTGCGCGTGCGCTATCCGCAGGGCGCAGAAAAGCAGCTCATTCAGGCTGCGACGGGGCGGCAGGTGCCGCCGGGCGGGCTGCCTGCGGCGGTCGGCTGCGCCGTGTTCAACGCGGCCACCTGCGCCGCGATCTATGACGCGGTCTATGACGGAATGCCGCTCGTGCGGCGGATCGTGACCGTGACCGGCCGCGCGCTCGCGAGGCCGTCGAACCTGCTGGCGCCGATCGGCACGCCGTTTTCCGAGCTGGTCGAGGCCTGCGGGGGCTTCCGCGAGCCGCCAGAGCGAATTTTTGTCGGCGGGCCGATGATGGGCATCGCCCAGCACACGCTCGACGCCGCGACGATCAAGGGCAACAACGCCCTGACCTGCTTTGCTGCGTCCGAGCGGCGCAGACGCGCCGCGGCGCACTGCATCCGCTGCGGCAAATGCATCGACGTCTGTCCCATGCACCTGACGCCGGTCTTCCTCTTCCGCGCGCAGCAGCGCGGGAGCATCGAGGCGCTCGAGCGCGGCAATGTGCTCGACTGCATCGAGTGCGGCAGCTGCGCCTATATCTGCCCGGCGGGGCTGGAGCTGGTGCAGAGCTTCCGCACGGCGAAAAAAATCATCCGCGACGCGCAGAGAAGGGAGGCGGCGAAATGAAGCTGACGCTTGCCTCGTCACCCCATGTCCATAGCCGCAATTCCACGGCCGTTCTGATGCGCGACGTCTGCATCGCGCTGCTGCCTGCCCTCGTCTGGGCGATCATTTGGTTCGGCTGGCGCTGCCTGCGCACGACGGTGTTCTCCGCTGCGGCCTGCGCCGCGCTGGAATGGGCGTACCGGCGCTTGATGAAAAAGGACTGCACGGCCGGCGACTGGTCGGCCGTCGTGACGGGCGTTCTGCTGGCCTTTGTCTGCCCGGCGGACATCCCCTATTGGATGCTGTTCCTGGGCGACGCCTTCGCCATTGTGCTGGTCAAGCAGCTCTTCGGCGGCATCGGCATGAACATCGTCAACCCCGCGCTGGCTGCGCGCGCCTTTTTGATGTTCGGCTGGCCGACGCGCATGAGCGGCGCGGTCTATGCCCTGCCCGATGCGCTCAGCTCGGCCACGCCGATGCAGGCGCTGCACGCCTCCGGGCTTCCGGCCGACGTGTCGCTGCTCGACGCGTTTCTGGGCAGGATCGGCGGGTGCATCGGCGAGGTCTCCGCGCTGATGCTGCTGCTCGGCGGTGCGTATCTCGTTGCGCGCCGGGTCATCACGCTGCGCATCCCGCTGGCCTATCTGCTCACGGTCGCGGCGCTCGCGTTCGTCTTCCCGCGCGGGAACGACCGCCTTTTCTGGACGGCGTGGCAGCTCTGCTCCGGCGGCCTGCTGCTCGGCGCGTTCTTCATGGCCACGGATTACACCACCTCGCCCGTGACCCACGGCGGGCAGATCGCCTTCGGCATCGGCTGCGGCGCGGTGACGATCCTGATCCGCTATTTCGGCTCTTATGTCGAGGGCGTGAGCTTCGCGATCCTCGTGATGAACTGCTGCGTCGGCTTCTTTGATAAGCTGGGACTGCCCAAGCGCTTCGGCCTGCGGCGGGTCAGGAAGGGCGGTGACGCGTCATGAAATATATTTTGCGTCTGACGCTCACGCTGCTGCTCATTACGGCGGTGGTCGCAGGGCTGCTGGCCTTCGTCAACGAGCTGACTGCCGGAAGGATCGACGAGCTGACGCGGCAGAAGGCCGAGCAGGCCATGCGCGAGGTGCTCCCGGCACAGGATTATACGCCGCTGGACGCGGCGCTTCCGCAGGGCGTCACGGAGGCCTATCGCGCCGGGGACGCCGGTTACGTCGTGCGCGTCGCGCCCAACGGCTTCGGCGGCGCGATCGACCTGATGGTCGGCGTGAAAGCCGACGGGACGGTCAACGGCGTGGCGGTGATCGCGCATTCCGAGACGGCCTCCCTCGGCGCCAACTGCACGCGCGAGGAATTCCGCGCGCAGTATGCCGGCGGCGCAGGGCCGTTCGCGGTCGGGCAGGACGGCGGCACGATCGAGGCGCTGACCGGCGCGACCGTGACGTCCCGCGCCGTGACCGACGGCGTGAATGCCGCGCTGGATTTCGTTCGGGAGGTGCAGGGTACATGAATTTTAAAAAACAGCTCCGCGCGGGGCTTCTGACCGAAAATCCCGTGCTGGCGCAGCTTCTGGGCATGTGTTCGACGATGGCCATCACGACCACACTGTTCAACGGCCTCGGCATGGGCGTCTCGGTGACGCTGATCCTGATCTGCTCAAACGTCGTGATCTCGCTGCTGCGCCGGGTCATCCCGGATAAGATCCGCATCGCGGCCTATATCGTCATCATCGCGGGCTTCGTGACCATGGTCGACCTGCTGCTCAAGGCGTTTTTACCGGCGCTGTCGGACAGCCTCGGCGTGTTCATCCCGCTGATCGTCGTCAACTGCATCATCCTCGGCAGAGCGGAGGCCTTCGCCTCGAAAAACACGGTTCTGGCCTCGGCTGTCGACGGACTGACGCAGGGCATCGGCTACACCGCCGCCCTCGTGGCGATGTGCGTGCTGCGCGAGCTGCTCGGCAGCGGAACCTTCGGCAAGGGCGTTTTCGGCGCGGACGGCATCCGCGTGCTGGACGCGCAGTATCCCGCGCTCATCATGATCCTGCCGGTCGGCGGCTTTCTGACGCTGGGCTGCCTGATCGCCCTCGCGCAGTGGCTCAACCGCCGCCTGAGCGCCCGAAAGGAGGACAAGCCGTGAGTCTGTTCGCTTCGCTGTTTTCCATCTCCCTTGCGGCGATCCTCGCCGAAAATTTCATCCTCGTCAAATTTTTGGGCATCTGTCCCTTTATGGGCGTGTCGAAAAAAATGGACACCGCCCTCGGCATGGGTCTGGCCGTCATCTTCGTGATGGGGCTGGCCTCGGCCGCGACCTGGGCGGTCAACACGCTGCTGCTTGTGCCGCTCGCACTGGAATATATGCAGACGGTCGTCTTCATCCTCGTGATCGCGACGCTCGTGCAGCTTGTCGAGATGTTTTTGCAGAAGGCGCTGCCCGCGCTCTATCAGGCGCTGGGCATCTATCTGCCGCTCATCACCACGAACTGCGCCGTGCTCGGCGTGGCGCTGCTCAACGTGCAGAAAGGCTACGGCTTTATCGAGTCGCTGGTCTACGGCGTGATGGGCGGCGTCGGCTTCACGGTCGCGATTTTGCTGTTCTCGTCCGTGCGGGAGCGGCTGGAGGACTGCGACTGCCCGGAGGCCTTCAAGGGCTTCCCGATCGCGCTGATCGCGGCCGGACTGCTGGCGCTGGCGTTTATGGGCTTCTCCGGCCTGAAGATCGTCTGAGGAGGGAATGGCATGAAGGAAATTCTGAGCGCAATCGCGGTCCTGGGCGTGATGGGCGCGGCGTTCGGCGGGATCCTCGCTGCGGCCTCGCGCGTCTTCGCCGTGAAGACCGACGAGCGCCTGCCCAAGCTCGTCGACGCCCTGCCCGGCGCAAACTGCGGCGGCTGTGGCTTCGCGGGCTGTCAGGCCTATGCGCAGGCCGTGCTCGACG
Organism: uncultured Eubacteriales bacterium; assembly: GCA_900546415.1. GTDB lineage: Bacteria > Bacillota > Clostridia > Oscillospirales > Oscillospiraceae > JAZOXB01. Next base: position 742 of record URCY01000017.1, on the reverse strand, counting down.
GGCGGGCGTCCGTCGGGCAATGCGGCGTCGGCGGCGCGGCCTCGGCCGAGCGGATGGCGCAGATCCTCGGGGTCGAGGCCGTCGAGCCGGAGCGCCGGGTCGCCATGGTGAAATGCCGCGGCAAAAATCACCTGCAAAAGGGCAGCTATGAGGGCCTGCACGATTGCCGCAGCGCGATGCTCGTGGCCGGAAACGGGCCGTCGGCCTGCCCGGACGGCTGCCTCGGCTTCGGAACCTGCGTCACGGTCTGCAAATTCGGCGCGATCGCCGTCGTGGACGGCGTGGCGCGGGTCGACGCGGAAAAATGCACCGGCTGTATGCAGTGCGTCGCGGTCTGCCCGCGCAGGGTGATCGTTCCCGTTTCGAGGAACGCCGATATCGTTGTCGCCTGCTCGAACCGCGAGCGCGGCGCGCGCACGCGGGAGGTCTGCGGGATCGGCTGCATCGGCTGCCATCTCTGCGAGCGCCTGTGCGAATTCGACGCGATCCACGTTGTGGAGAACCTGGCAGTGATCGACTATGAAAGGTGCGTCTCCTGCGGACAGTGTGCGGCGGTCTGCCCGCGCCGCCTGATCTCCGATTCCAATCTGCGCACGGACATGGACGTTGTCCCGCCGATACAGCGATAAACACACAAAAAACGCGAATTTCTTCTCGAAACGGGAAGAAATTCGCGTTTTTGCGGTCTTAAGGAAGCTCTGATTAAATCGCAAGAGTGGTCAGCGAGGGATTTTGTTCCAAA
>URCY01000016.1 GCA_900546415.1 uncultured Eubacteriales bacterium | reverse complement strand
TTCTCGAGCGCGTCTGGGGCTGGGACAGCGACGCGGAGATCAACGTCGTCTGGGTACACATCTCAAACCTGCGCAAAAAGCTGAAAACTCTCGGCTCGCGCGTTTCGATCTATGCCAACCGGGGCATGGGCTATGTGCTGGAGGTGCGGCCATGATCCCGAAGCTGCGCAAGCGCTTTATCCGCATCGCGATGCTCGCGGTGACGTCGGTGCTCCTGCTGCTGTGCCTGATCGTGAACGCGGCAAGCCTCATCTCGACCAATCGCGACCTGAACGAGATGCTCACGGCGATTCAAAATAATCAGGGCACGCTCCCGGCCATGCCGCCGGAGGGCAAGCCCGACGGGCAGCGGCCGCCGGAGCATTTCACGCCCGAGACGCCCTATTCCACGCGCTATTTCGTCCTGCGCTATGACGACTCCGGCACGCTGACCCGCGCAGACCTCGAGCACATTGCCGCCGTCACCGAGGACGACACGGCGCGCTTTCTAACGCGCGCGGTCGGGCACGGCGCGGGCACGGGCTATTACAGCGGCTATAAATTCACGGTTCAGCGCACCGGCGAGAACCGCTGGATGGCGATTTTCCTCGATTGCAGCAAGGAGCTGCGCACGGTCGGCATGACAGCCGTGTTGACCTTCGCGTCGGCGGCAATCTGCGTCGCGCTGGTCTATGGCATCGTGGTGCTCTGCTCCCGGCGGGCGATCGATCCGGTCGTGCGGGCCTCGGAGCAGCAGAAGCAATTCATCACCGACGCCGGACACGAGCTGAAGACCCCGATCACGGTCATCACGACCGATCTCAAGCTTTTGGAGATGGAGGTCGGGCAGCAGAAATGGATCGACATGGCGCGCGAGCAGACCGAAAAGCTCAAGGAGCTGGTCAACGCGCTGGTCACGCTCTCGCGCATGGACGAGGACGCCTCGCCGCTCAGGCACGCGCCGTTTTCGGCCAGCGAGGCCGTCGGCGAGACGGCGGAATCGTTCCGCGCCTTCGCCGAGGAGCGCGGCCACACGCTGTGCCTTGCGATCGCGCCGGACGTGACCTACACCGGCGACGAATACGCCGTGCGGCAGCTCGTCTCCATTCTGCTGGACAACGCCGTGAAATACGCCTTGGAGGGCACGCCGATCGATTTTTCCATGGAACGGCGCAGAAAGGGGCTGGTGCTCACCTGCCGCAACGACTGCGCACCGATCCCGCCGGAAAAATTGCAGTGCCTGTTCGACCGGTTCTACCGCGCCGACCCCTCGCGCAGCGCCGGGACGGGCGGCTTCGGCCTCGGCCTGTCCGTGGCGCGGAGCATCGCGGAGGGGCATCACGGCAGCGCCCGCGCGCACTGCCCGACGGAGCATTCGGTGGAATTTGTTCTGGAGCTGCGCTGACGGCGCAGAACGGAACGCACCGCCCGGTTTGGCCCGATGTTGCTTCGCTCCCTGCAAGGACGCAAAAAACGGTAGGTTTTTCGCAAAACCTACCGTCCAGCGTGTCAAAAGTCCTTTTTTGGACACGCTGACAGCCGTTGGCTGTCTATTCCTGCGCGGCTTCCGCCGCGCTTTTTCGTATTTTTTTGTCGAAAACGAAAAACTTTCCGTTGCAATGCAGCGGCGGCTCTGGTATGATAAAGGATAACGAATTCAAGCATTGGAGATCACTCATGGAACACTTTACTTTTGCCGTCCCCTGCCTGTTCGGGCTGGAGGGGCTGGTCGGCGACGAGTTGCGCCGCATGAACCTGCAAAACGTGCGCGTGGAGGATCGCCGCGTCTTTTTTGACGGCGATTTTGCGGACATGGCGCGCGCAAACGTGCGGCTTCGCATGGGCGAACGCGTTATGATCCTGCTGGCGCGCTTCCCTGCCCGGACATTCGAGGAGCTGTATCAGGGCGTCAAGGCCATCCCGCTCGAGCGCTTTGTCCCGCGCGAGGGCGCCTTCCCGGTCAAGGGCTACAGCCTCGATTCCCAGCTCCACTCCGTTCCGGACTGTCAGGCCATTGCAAAAAAGGCCGCCGTCGACCGTCTGGGCGCGAAATACGGCCTGAGCTGGCTGCCGGAGACCGGCGAGACCTATCAGCTCCGCTTCTCGCTGATGAAGGACGTCTGCGAGGTCTTCCTCGACACCTCCGGTGTCAGCCTGCATAAGCGCGGCTACCGCGCCGTCGGCAACGACGCCCCGCTGCATGAGACGATGGCCGCCGCCATGGTCACGCTGGCGCGCTATCGCGGCCGCGACTTCTTCTGGGACCCCTTCTGCGGCAGCGGCACGATCGCCATTGAGGCCGCCTTCGCCGCGCTGAACCGCGCGCCGGGTCTGAACCGCTCCTTCGGCGCGGAGCGCTGGGGCTGCGTGCCGCCCGAGGTCTGGAAAAACGCCAGGCAGGAGGCGCGCGACGGCGAGTTCCGCGGCAATTACCGCATTCTCGGCACGGACAATGACCCCGGCGCGATCGCCATTGCCATTTCCAACGCCAAAAAGGCCGGCGTCGCCGGTTACATCGACTTCCACGAGGCCGACGCGCTCAAGCAGAGCCTGCCCTGCGATCAGGGCGTGATCGTCTGCAACCCGCCCTACGGCGAGCGGATGCTCGAGCAGCGCGAGGCGCAGCAGCTCATGCGCGCCTTCGGCCGCCATCTGAAATTCGCCGACGGCTGGAAAAAGTACATTCTCTCGTCCGAGCCGGAGTTCGAGCATTTCTTCGGCCGTCAGGCAACCAAAAAGCGCAAGCTCTATAACGGCCGCCTGCAATGCAACGTGTATATGTATTTCTAGGAGTTTCTCTATGAAGCATCTGTTCATCATTAACCCCGCCGCCGGGAAGCACGACAGCACCGGCGAGGTCACGCAGAAGATCCGCGCGGCCTGCGTCCGGCGCAGTCTCGACTATGAGATCCTCGTCTCCCGCGCACCCGGCGACTGCGCACGGCTTGCCCACGCGGCGGCCGCATCCGGCGCGCCGGTGCGCGTCTATGCCTGCGGCGGCGACGGCACGCTCAACGAGGTCGTCAACGGCGTGCAGGGCTTTCCCAACGCGACCGTGACGCACTACCCCTGCGGCTCGGGCAACGACTTCATCAAGCTGTTCTCCGACCCCGGCGCGTTCCACGATCTCAACCGGCTGATCGACGGCGAGGCCTCGCAATTCGACCTGATCCGCTGTCAGGGCGATCACTACGCGCTCAACGTCTGCTCGATGGGCTTCGACGCCCGCATCGGCACGAGCATCGGCAAATACAAGCGCTTCCCGCTGCTGAGCGGCTCGGGCGCCTACATCGTCTCGACCGGCGTCAACCTCATCAAGGGCATCAACCGCCACTATCGCGTCGAGATGGACGACGAGACCTACGAAGGCTCGCTGGCCATGATCTGCATCGCCAACGGCCGCTGGTACGGCGGCGGCTTCAATCCCCTGCCCGAGGCCGAGCCGGACGACGGTCTGCTCGACGTGCTGATGGTCAAGGCCGTCTCGCGGCTGACCGTCGCGCAGGTGATCGGCAAATACAAGGCCGGGCGGCACGCCGAGCTGCGCGACCTGATGGAATACCGCCGCTGCAGGACCGTCGCGGTGCACTGCGACGCCCCCGGCGAGATCAACCTCGACGGCGAGCTGCTGATGGCGCGGGACGCGCGGTTCGAGGTCGTGCCCCACGCCGTCCGCTTCCTCTATCCGCAGGGTCTGCGCTTCCGCAGCACCGTCGCCCAGTCCGTCTCCGCCGCGCGCTGAGGGCGGGCTTTGCGCGGCCGATCTGCGCGTTAACGCATCAAAAGCGCGCCCCGCGCGGCCGGTTTTCGCCGCGAGAGCCGACAATTTTCTCCCCGGGCAGCCGTATGGCCGTCCGGGGCTTTGTCGTTTTATACAATTTTTTGGGCGGTTTCCTGCGCGCGGCTCCGCTTCTTTTGTGGAATCCTACAATTCTCATTTCTGACAAACTTTTATCTGGAAATCTGTTGCAAAACGTTGCGTTTGTGATATACTCAAGGCAGGGAGGAATTACCCTCTCTGCGGCCATTCGAGCAATGAGAAATAGGAGGAACGATCATGAAACGAACCCGTTCGCTGCTGCGGCGCGCGGCCTGCCTACTGCTCGCCGTCTTCCTGATCGCGCCCGTGTTCTGCTTCTCCGCGTCGGCCGCGCGGGAATCGACGCGTATCGAATTCCGCTCCGAGCTTCCCTCGTCCACGGCGAAGGCCGTCGTTCAGAGCGCGGCATACGGGATCAGCTATACCTTAGATCCGCAAAATTCGATTTTACATCGTGAGACGGCAATTTTCTATTCCCGATTGGATGACCAGACATTTTCCAGCTCTGCCGGGGATTCTCTGGTAATTGAAGATCTTAAAGTAAGCGGTGGGACCATTGATAAAGCTTCCTTGAATTACTCCGGAATGGAAGAATTGTTTTTTTATGTTGACGTTGCCATCGCCGACACGTATGAATATACAAATCCGGTAAATCGTGAAACGTCCATCATGTTTTCCACTCCGGTCGGTCGTGCATCGGTCGACGGCTCGGGCATCGAGCGCGTCGTGTTCCACCGCGACACGCGGCTCTTGGAGCTGTACGGCACAAACATGACCTATCGGATTTACCTCGGCGTGGACAACACGACCGGAGTCGAGGTCTGCCTGTCCGGCACGGCCTCCGGCGATTTCTCGGTCGCCATTGAGAACGGCGCAGTCGTGACCACCGGCCTGACCGGCACGCAGAGCTGGGGCTTTTATATTCTGGGGGCGGTTGACTCTGCCGCCATGACCGAGGCCGAGTTCCCGCTGGCAGAGCCGCTCGCGATCCCGAGCGTTACCGAGATCGTCGAGGCGAACCGCAAATGGGAAGCCGAACATTATGGCTAGTCGTGAATTCTATGAGCGAAAAACATACAGGAGGCCGTTTTATGAAACGCATGTCCATCTTCATCGTGCTCGTGCTGCTGCTTGCTCTGACCGCATGCAGCCGGGACTCCGCGCCGACAGACGCAACCGTTTCGACCGGTGCGGTTTATCAGGATCAGACGACTGCGCCCACGGAAACGCCCACAGCTGATCCTTATGCAACACTTTCGTCAACCCTGACCGATTGCGTCTTTACCGATTCGGAAGGCGAAGAATTGACGCTTCAGGACGGTGTCTGCTCCGGCACGTTCACCCAATCCGATTTGAAACTCGAGACGGGCGAACCCGCCGCCTTCTCGCTGGACATTGCGCTATGCGACCGTTATGAGTATGTGAACCGTGACGCAAAGGATATTGATCTTGCTTTCACAACCTCCGATGGCAATGCGCAGATCAGCGGCAGCGGTATCGAACGCGTTGTTTTTGACCGCACCGCCTGCAAGCTCTCGATTTACGGAAAGAATATGAGCTACCGGGTCTGGTTTTGCGTTGACACGACAGATTGCATTAATTTTGCGTTGTTCGGGAATAACGAAACCGATTTTGTGATCGACGTGCAGGACGGTGCAGTCGTCACGAGCGGTTTGACCGGCTTCCAGCAATTCGGCTTTCAAACGGCAGAACTGTACGACGAAAATCTGACCGAGGCCGAGTTCCCGCTGGCAGAGCCGCTCGCGATCCCGGACGTTTCCGAGATCGTCGAGGCGAACCGGAAGCAGTAGGGTCATGCGCACCGCGCGCTCATAAATCATTTCATATATCGCATCGGCCACAAAACGGGCGCTGTTCCTCGCGAACAGCGCCCGTTCCATATCCCGCCGCGCCGATCGGCGCTCAGCTCTCCATCTGCCGCCCGAGGAAGCCCGCGACGGTCTGCGCCAGCTTCTGCTCCGATTCGCCAAGCGCCGCGTCGTTTTCGTTCATCAGCAGCATCACGCAGCCGAGCAGATCGCCCTCCGAAATGATCGGCGCGGCCACGCCCAGCCGATAGCGCTCGACGCTCTCGGCCGGCCTGAGCGGCGTGTCCCCGGCGCGGAAGCGGTAGCTCTTGCGCTGCTCCATCAGCTGCTCCAGCTCGGCGGAGTTGCGCTTGTCCAGCAGGTCGCGCTTCGGCGCGCCCGCCACCGCGATGATGACGTCGCGGTCGGCCACGGCCGCAATGTGCCCGGTGTTCTTCCCGATTGAGTCGCAGATGCGCGCCGCAAAATCCTGCAACTCGCCCATCGGTGAATACTTCTTGAAAATGACCTCGCCGTCCTTCTCCGTGTAGATCTCCAGCGGGTCGCCCTCGCGGATGCGCAGGGTGCGGCGGATCTCCTTCGGAATGACGACGCGCCCGAGATCATCGATTCGTCTGACAATTCCAGTTGCCTTCATATTGGCCTCCAATGCTTTTTTATTTTGCCCCGGTTTTGGCTGCAAAGTTATTGTTTGCAACAGGAGGAGAAATATGCAATTCGTTCCCGCACGCAAAAAAGCACGGAAGTCGGCGAACGCAAAGGGCAGACATACGGGCGGAATGGCTTGAGCGGCGCTTCCCGCAAAGCTTTTTTTACACGCGTATGCCCGTTTCGGCGCTTGTCGGCGCGGATCTCAGGGGCACAAGGGTCTTCGACCGCTGCATTTCCGTGTCATTTCTGATTGCTGACGATGCTGTAATACGCGGCGGAGGTAACGCGGTAGACGATGGAATAGAACAGCGCGAAGACCGCGAAGCTGACGGCGCTCGTCCACGCGAACAGGGCGACGTTCTGAAGCTCGAAGAGCATCAGCAGCCGCCGGAGCATTGGGAAGGCAAAGGCCAGATGCAGCCCCGCGCCCAGCAGCGGCAGGAAGAACACCGTCAAAAGCTGCGAATTGACGCTCCTGCGGATCTCGCGGCGGGTCATGCCGACCTTCTGCATGATGTCAAACCGCGCCTGATCCTCGTAGCCCTCGCAGACCTGCTTATAATAGATGATGAGCACGGTCGCGCAGACGAACACGACGCACAGCAGAACGCCGAGATAGAACAGGCCGCCATAGATCGAGTAATAGTCCGCGCGGCTGCTTTCGCGGCTCTCGACGTTGAAGAAATCGTAGCTGCATTGCAGACTCGTTCCGCGGCAGACCGTGTCGATCAGCTCGTCATTGACCGCGTCCTGCTTCTCCCCCTTCAGGCCGGTGTCGATGCCGTAATAATAGCGCATACTCATCGCGCTGCCGACCGACCGCACAAGCGGCTGCGCCGCGCTCAGCTCGGGCACGACCAGCATCACTACCTGCGAGGCGGCCGCGTTCACCTCGTTCATCCCGAACCGGGGCGCCGCATCGATGCGCTTGACGACGGAAAAGCTCGTGCCGTCAGAGAATCGCACCGTGTCGTCCTGCAGTGTGAGATTGCTTGTATAGAGCATCGCCTCGCCGGCGTTCAGGCGCTCGCCTCCGTGCGTCTGGGCGTTATAATCCTCGAGCGGCAGGATATACAGGCCGCAGTTCTGCCCATCGACGAACGTCTGCGGCTCCTGCATGGTCTCCTCGCCGCGCCGCAGGTGGAGCGTACCGGAGCCGTCGAGGACGGCGGCATCAAAGAGATAGCGCACGGAAAAGGCGTTCTGCGCCGTGCCGCCGTGGTCGCGGACGATCTGCTGCGTCAGCGCGCCGATCCGGTTGGTGTTGCCGTGCTCCAGCTCGCTGAGCCGGCTCATGCGGAAATCGACGTTCATATCCCTCGGGAAGCGCGTGTGCAGCGCGTCCTCGACGCCGAAGAAGAGGCTCGTCGTGGACGAGAGGATGACGAGCACCATCGTCGCAAGGATGCAGATGGAGGCCAGCCCCGCGCCGTTGCGCTTCATGCGGTAGGCCATGGAGGCCGTGGAGACAAAATGGTTGGGCTTATAATAATAGCGCTTTCTTTTTTGCAGCAGACGGCACAGCGCGACCGACCCGGCGATCATCAGAAGATAGGTCGCCGCAATGACCATGACCACGGCGACAAAGAACCAGCCCAGCGCCGAGATCGGCTCCTCAATGGACACGGCGAGGTAATACGCCGCGCACAGCAGGAGCAGCCCCAGCAGCGCCAACACCCAGTTGGCGCGCGGCGGCTTTTCGCCGTACTGCTCGCTTCGCAGGAGCGAGACGGACGAGCTGCGCCGTATTTGCAGCAGCGCGCTGAGATATTGCAGCAGAAAGATCACCGAGAAGATCAGCAGCGTCATGCCCAGTGCCCGCCACGAGACGAGCAGCTCGAAGCCCGTCTGACCGCCCAGCAGCCGCACCAGCCCCAGCTCCGCCAGCTTCGACAGCGCAATGCCCAGCGCCAGCCCGCTCACGAGCGCATAGACCGCTAGGATCCCCGTCTGCCACAGCAGGAGTATCGCCAGATTGCCCTTGCCCATGCCGAGGATGTGATACAGGCCGAACTCGCGCTTGCGGCGGCGCATCAGGAAGGAGTGCGTGTAAAACAGGAAGATCAGCGAGAAGATCCCGATCACGAAGCTGCCGAGCGACATCATGCTCGTCGGCGCCTCGCCGCTGCGCATATCGCGGATCGTGGGGTTATAGGAGAGATAGGAAATGATGTAAAAAATGGCGACCATGCCCGTGCAGGTCAGAAGAAACGGCAGATACAGCCGCTTGTTCTTGCGCATGGCGTCAAAGGCAAGGCGGGGATAGAGCCTCATTGCCGCATCCCTCCCGTTGTGAGCATGGTCAGCGTGTCGGAAATGCGCTGATAGAACTGCTCGTCGGTCGCCTCGCCGCGATAGAGCTGGTGGAACACCTCGCCGTCCTTGATAAACAGGACGCGCCCGGCCGTGCTGGCCGCCCGCACCGAATGCGTGACCATCAGGACGGTCTGCCCCTGCCGGTTAACCGAGGCGAAGAGCCGCAGCAGCTCGTCCGTCGCCTTGGAGTCGAGCGCGCCCGTCGGCTCGTCGGCCAGCAGCAGCTCCGGCTTCGTGATGAGCGCCCGCGCGACAGCCACGCGCTGCTTCTGCCCGCCGGAGATCTCATAGGGATATTTTTTCAGAATTTCGGTGATGCCGAGCCGCTCTGCAAGCGGCGTCAGCAGCTCGTGCATCACGCGGTAGGAACGTCCGGCCAGCACGAGCGGCAGATAGATGTTGTCCTCGACCGTGAAGGTGTCGAGCAGGTTGAACTCCTGAAACACGAAGCCCAGATGGTCGCGCCGGAAGGCAGCCAGCTCGGCGTCCTTGATCTTGGACAGCTCCCTGCCCTCGAGCTTCACGACGCCGACCGTCGGCTTGTCCAGCGCGGCGAGAATGTTGAGCAGGGTCGTTTTGCCGCTGCCCGACTCGCCCATGATCGCAAGATATTCGCCGCGCTCGACGCTGAAATTGACGTTGTGCAGCGCTTCGACCTGATTGCCGCCGAAGCGCGCGGTATAAATTTTCCGGAGACCGGAAACCTCTAACAGGCTCATAATGATTACCTCCTTGTCGTTTCTGTCTCCATTATACACAGAGCGGGAAATGCGCTCCATCGAATCGGCTTACATTTCCCGCTCAGAATCTTACATCGGCGTCATATTTCGGCACGGCGGCTCACTCGGCGTGCAGCTCGTACTGCTCCAGATCCAAAAACACGCGCGTACCGCGCCCCGGCTCGGACTGCGCCGAGATGCCGACGCCCAGCCTTTCGCAGACCCGGCGGCAGAGGTAAAGCCCGATGCCGCTGGCGCGCCGGTCGATGCGGCCGGTCCGGCCGGTGTAGCCGCGTTCAAAAATGCGCGGCAGATCCTCCGGCGCGATGCCGATGCCGGTGTCGGCGATGCAGAGCACGCGCGGCGCGCTCAGGCCGATGCGGATGCCGCCCTGCCGCGTGTATTTCAGCGCGTTGGAGAGCACCTGCTCGAGCACGAAGCCCAGCCATTTTTCGTCCGTGACCACGGTCAGCCCGGTCGGCTCGAAATCCAGACGGAGTCTGCGGTCGATAAATTCATGAGAAAATTTTTTAACGGCCTCGCGGATCACGCCGTCGAGCGCGCAAGCGCGGAACACATAGTCGCTGCTGCCCGGCTCCAGACGCAGATAGGTCATGACCATCTCGACATACTGCTCGACGCGGAACAGCTCGGCCGAGAGCCGCCGCGCGGACGGCGTGTCCTCGTTTTGCAGCGTCAGGTGCATGGCCGCGATCGGCGTCTTGATCTGGTGCGCCCAGACGGTGTAGTATTCCGTCATATTCCGGAGCTTCTCGTCCGAGGCGCTCTGCTGCGCGAGCAGCTGCTCCCGAAGCGCCTCGACGAGCGCCCGCTCGTCGGCCTCGGCAACGGTGCGCGGCTCGGGAAGCTGCGCCAGCAGCGCCGCCTTGCGGCTCTCGAGCATGGCGCGGTGCCGCCGAAGCGCACGCAAATAGCCGACCGTCAGCAGCACGCCGCCCGTCAGAAGACACAGCAGCGCAGGATAGAGCACCGCCCCGAGCGGCAGGTCATAGAGCGCGAAGCAAACGGCAAAGATCCCCGCGCAGAGCGCGGCGGCCAGCAGCCCCGTCCGGTGCTGGCGCAAATACTGCAAAAACATAGGCTCACTCCACAAGGTAGCCCACGCCGAAGCGCGTGGCGATGAAGTCCGGCAGGCCGAGCGCGTCGAGCTTTTTGCGCAGGCGGTTGACGTTGACGGTCAGGGTGTTCTCGTCGACGAATTGGTCGGTCTGCCACAGGCGCTCCATCAGGCGCTCGCGGCTGACCGCGCGTCCCTTGTTCTCCAGCAGGCAGAGCAGGATGCGGAATTCGTTGCGCGAGAGGGTGAGCGTCTTTTCGCCGAAGCGCAGCGTGCCGTCGCCGGTGTTCAGCAGCGCGCCGCGATGCTCCAGAACCGGCACGGACTCGCCGAAATCGTAGGCGCGGCGCAGCAGCGCCTGCATCTTGGCGATCAGGACGTCGCCGTCGAAGGGCTTGGCGATAAAATCGTCCGCGCCGAGGTTCATGGCCATGACCATGTTCAGATTGTCCGAGGCCGAGGAGAGGAAGAGAATCGGCACCTTGCTGATCCTGCGCAGCTCGGCGCACCAGTGATAGCCGTTGAAATAGGGCAGGCCGATGTCCAGCAGCACGAGGTGCGGCCGCAGCGCCAAAAATTCCGGCAGGATGTTGCGGAAATCCTGCGCCGCCGTGACGCGCAGATCCCATTGCGCCGCGCGCGCGGCGATCGCCTCGGCGATGCCGGGGTCGTCCTCGACGAGAAAAATTTGATACACCGTGGTTCCCTCCTTGTTCCGGGACGGAAGTTGTGATAAAATAAGCAGAAAACAAAGGGATGTGGTCGTTATGACGGAGGTCGTCGCCGCGCTGATCGAGCAAGGCAGCAAAATTTTAATCTGTCAGCGCCCGGCCTGCAAGGCGCGGGGTCTGCTCTGGGAATTCGTCGGTGGGAAGGTCGAGCCGGGCGAGACGAAGCCCGAGGCGCTCGCGCGCGAATGCCGCGAGGAGCTGGGCGTGTCGATCGCGGTCGGCGCGGTCTTCACCGAGGTCACGCACCGTTACCCCGACCTGACCGTGCATCTGACGCTGTTTCGCGCAAGGATCGTCTCCGGTGAGCCGCAGCTGCTCGAGCACGAGGCGCTCGCGTGGGTCACGGTCGGGGAGCTGGATCGTTACGCCTTCTGCCCGGCCGACACCGAGATCTTAGCCCTGCTCAAAGACGGCATTCGTCCGTGATCTCCCGGCGCAGACGGCGCAGGGCGTCGCTCTCCGGGTCGCGCGGCTGGGGCAGGCCGGACAGGTCGAAGGTGCGCAGGCTGCTGTCGGAATGCATGACGGTCACGCTGTCGCCCAGCAGCAGCGCCTCGTCGAGCTGGTGCGTGACGAGCAGGATCGTGCGCGGCAGCCTCCTCTGTAGGCGCAGCAGCTCCGCCTGAAGCTCCGCGCGCGTGAGGAAGTCCAGCGCGGCAAACGGCTCGTCCATCAGCAGAAGCTGCGCCTGACTGGCCAGCACGCGCGCCAGACCGAGCCGCTGCTTCATGCCCGTGGAAAGCTCGTCCGGCGTCAGGTCGGAGAATTCCTCCAGCCCGACCAGCCGCACGAAGTCCGCCGCGTGCTCCAGCCGCTCCTCGGGCGTCTTGCCGACGCCGGAGGCCATTGCCACGTTGCGCAGGACGCTCGTCCACGTGATGACATAGGGATTTGCGCCCAGCAGGACGCTGCGCCAGCCCGCCGGAAGGCGGATCTCGCCGCCGTCCGGCTCCTCCTCGCGATTGATGAGGCGCAGGAGCGTGCTCTTTCCGCAGCCGCTGCGCCCGACGAGCACGCTGATCCTTCCGGCCGGGAAATTCACGCTCAGGTCGCGCAGAACCGTGCGCGTGCGCGACGGGCGTGCCTCGTGATCGATCAGGATCTCGGTGCTGTGCGTGGTATAGGCCTTTCTCAGGCCCCGGATCTCGATTTGTTCCATTTTTCCGCTTCTCTCTTTCCTTTACACGGCGCCCCCCGGCTGAATCTGCCGAGGGGCGTGATTGCTATCCGTTGTTTGGGTCGACAGCGTCCTCGGCCGATTGGCCGCCCGCCGTCTGGTCGGTGGCATCGGTCGGCTCGTCGCCCGTGGTGTCATCCGTCGGTTCGGTCGTGTCGGTCGGCTCCGGGAGCTTCGTTTCATCTGCGTCAGCCAGAAGGCGCACGTTGGCCGGGTCGCGGAACACATAGTCGACCCCAGGCTCGATGGCGGAGATCATTCCGCGCGAGACATAGATCGCGTAGCTGCGGAAGGCAATCGGGCAGATCTGCGCTCGCTGCACCACCTGCGCGCAGAGCGCGCTGAAGTTGCCGGAATTGGCCAGCGCCTGCGTACACATGGACAGCAGCGCGTCATCCGTCGTCATCTCGCCGGGGTTCATATAGCCATACTGACTGAAGAAGGCCGTCAGGTCAAAATTCGCCGTCAGGCGCACCTGCCCGAGGTACATGTCATAATCACCCTGCTGCACCATATAGCTGAAGTTGCTGCGGCTGTATTTATGCACCTCGACGCGAACGCCGGCCTCGTTGAGCACGTCGGCGATGCGCTGGGCAACCTCGACGCGCGCCGGGTCCTCGGAATTGACAAGAATCGAGCCGGTATACTCGGCGAACTCCGTTGCGGTTGTCACGCCGGAGGACTGCACCGCCTCGCGGAATTTCTCGGGCGCGTAGTCATACTGCTCGTCGAGCGTCTCGTCATACATCGGCGAAGCCGGGCTGCACGGGATCGACGTGGCCTTGGCGAAGCCGCCGTAGATCTCGTTGCAATAGGTCGTCCGGTCAAGGGCATAGGTCACGGCCTTGCGCAGCTCGGCGTTTGTGAACCAGCCCTCCTTGAGGTTGAAGCCGATGAAATCCATCACCGTGGTGGGCACCTCCCACGCCTCGTAGTCGCAGCGGTAGCCCGCCGAGGCTGCGGCGTTCGGGTCGCAATAGACCAGATCGGTGCCGCCGAATTCAAACTGATCGCGCACGTCGTCCGTGCCGGAGGCGGCGCTCAGATTGATCTCCTTATATTCCATAATGCGCTTGGTATCCTGCCACCAGCTCGTGTTATAGACCAGCTTTGAGCCGTAGAGCTTATAGGGGCCGGTGCCGATCGGGCGCTCGGACTTCGCCGTTCCCTGCTTGACGATCGGCACGTCGAGCATCAGCGGCAGGTTTTCATAGGGCGTGTCGAGCAGGATCGTCACCACACCGTCGGCGCCGCTGCACGAGATCACATGCGCCAGCCGCGAACGGAAGAGGTTGCTGCCGCGCGCCACATTGATCGAGTTGACGACGTCGTCCGCCGTCATGGCGCTCCCGTCGGAGAACAGGACGTTCGGCTGGAGCGTGAAGGTATAGGTCAGGCCGTCGGTCGAGACGGAGAAGCTCTTGCAGAGCACCGGCTCGGGCGCGAAGCCGTTTGAGACGACGAACAAGCATTCATACAGCAGCGAGAACATCGCGCGGTTGGTCGTGGCATAGCAGTCATATGGATTCAGACCGTATTCGGGATAATACGACAGGCCGAACGTGCCCACCTGCTTCTGCGCGATCGGCTCGAGCGAGGTCGTCTCGCTGTCGTCGGAGAGGCCGCCGCCCGTGGTCGCATTCGGATTAGCCTCGGAGCAGCCGCTCAGAAGCAGCAGCGCCGCCAGCAGCAGCGCGATCAGACGTTTCATAGCGTGCCCTCCTTGATTGCAATGATCGCCGCCAGCGAGCCGCGATGCCCGCCGACACGGCGGTGCGACCAGAAGCGCTCCGGCCGGCAGCAGGTACACTCGGCGCTGACGTCGATCTGCGTCACGCCCGCGCGGCGCAGCCAGATTGCGTTCAGCTCCTTCAGGTCGACATAGAATTTCTCACCGGCCGGACGGATGCAGACCTCGGCCTCCGCGCCGAGCGCGGCCAGCATGGCCTCCGGCACGTCTGCGTCCGTCTCGAAGCAGCATGGGCCGATGCACGGGCCGACGGCGGCGCGGATGTTCTCGGGTCTGCACCCCAGCTCGCGCACCATTTTTTCTGCGGCCTTGGCCGCGATCCCGGCGGCCGTCCCGCGCCAGCCGGCGTGGACGGCGCCCGCCGCGCGGCGCACCGGGTCATACAGCAGCACCGGCGTGCAGTCGGCAGAGAAGACCGTCAGCGCGACGCCCGGCTCATCGGTGATGAGGCCGTCGCAGCCCTCGGTCGCCTCGTATTGCAGGCCGCGGCCGCACTGCGCCGCGCCGACGCGCTCAATGACGTCGGAATGCACCTGCCTGGTGAAGACCGTGCGCTCCGGCAGGAAGCCGACCGCGCGGCCGAGAATGGCATAGTTCTCACGGACGTTCTCCGGCCGGTCGCCGCGATGCGTCCCCAAATTGAGCGAGGCAAGATAGCCCTCGCTGACGCCGCCGAAGCGCGTGGAAAAGCAATGCGCCGCGCCGGTAAGCAGCGAGCTGGTCAGATATTCCAGCGCGCCGCTTCGTTTCACCTCAAACGCCATTACTTCGCCTCGTCCTTATCCCGGCAGCAATGCTTGTATTTCTTGCCGCTGCCGCAGGGGCAGGGGTCGTTTGCGCCGATCTTGACCTTTTTCACAACGGGCTGCCGCTTGACGGTCTTGTCGCTTCCGCCCGTTCCGGTGATCTTGGCGACCTGCTTGCGCTTCATATCCGCGTCGGTGCGCAGGCGCACGAGATACAGGCGGCGCACCGTCTCCTCGCGGATGGCGTTGATCATGCCGTCGAACATCTGGAAGCCCTCGCGCTTATAGGCGACGACCGGGTCGGTCTGGCCGTAGGCGCGCAGGCGGATGCCCTGCTTGAGGTCCTCCATGGCGTCGATGTTGTCCATCCAGTATTCGTCGACGACCTGAAGCAGCACGATGCGCTCGATCTCGCGCATTTTTTCGGGCGTGAACTCGGCCTCACGGCGTGCATAGGTCTCATGGAAGAGCTTGGAAAGGCGCTCCTTGGCCTCCTCCTTGCTCAGACTGCCCTCTGCGGGGAAGGCGCCGCGGGCATAGTAGACGTTCTCAAACTTGGCGTTGACCGCGGCAAGCTGCTCGGCGCCGCCGGTCGGCTCGACGCCGAAGGCGTCCTCGACCTCGCTGTCGATGACATAGTCGATCATGCCGTCGATGGTCGTCTTCAGATCCTCGCCGTCGAGCACCTTCTGGCGCTGCTCATAGATCACCATACGCTGGGTGTTCATCACGTCGTCGTACTCCAGCACGTTCTTACGCGACTGGAAGTTGCGGCTCTCGACCGTGCGCTGCGCGTTCTCAATGGCGCTGGAGAGCATCTTCGCGTCGATCGGCGTGTCCTCGTCGATGCCGAGGGAATTCATCATGTTCATCACGCGCTCCGAGCCGAACAGGCGCATCACGTCGTCCTCAAGAGAGAGGAAAAAGCGCGTCTCGCCGGGGTCGCCCTGACGGCCGGAACGGCCGCGGAGCTGGTTGTCGATGCGGCGAGATTCGTGGCGCTCCGTGCCGACGATGAACAGGCCGCCCGCCGCACGCACCTGCTCGGCCTCGGCGTCGACGTCCTTTTTGTGCTTGGCATAGAATTCCTTGAACTTCGCGCGGACGGCCAGAACCTCGGGATCGTCCGTCTCGGCATAGGAATTGGCCTCGGCGATCAGCTCCTCGGGGACGTTCTCCTTGCGCAGATCGTTCAGCGCCATGTATTCGGCGTTGCCGCCGAGCATGATGTCCGTGCCGCGGCCGGCCATGTTCGTGGAGATCGTCACCGCGCCGAGCTTGCCGGCCTGCGCGACGATCTCGGCCTCTTTTTCGTGGTGCTTCGCGTTCAGGACAACGTGCGGCACGCCCTCGCGCTTGAGCAGCTTGCTCAAAAGCTCGGACTTCTCGATGGAGATCGTGCCAACCAGAACCGGCTGCCCCTTCTCGTGGCACTCCTTGATCTGGGCGATGACCGCGCGGAGCTTGCCCGCCTCGGTCTTATAGACCAGATCGTGATGGTCGACACGGATGACGGGCTTGTTCGTCGGAATCTCGACGATGTCCATCTGATAGATGGCGGAAAATTCCTCCTCCTCGGTCAGCGCCGTGCCGGTCATGCCGGAGAGCTTGTGGTAAAGGCGGAAGAAATTCTGGAAGGTGATGGTCGCAAGCGTCTTGTTCTCGCCGGCGACGGACACGCCCTCCTTGGCCTCGATGGCCTGATGCAGACCCTCGTTATAGCGGCGGCCGTACATCAGGCGGCCGGTGAACTCGTCGACGATGATGACCTCGCCGTCCTTGACGACGTAGTCGATGTCGCGCTTCATAACGCCGCGCGCCTTCATCGCCTGATGGATATGGTGCAGCAGCGTGGTATTCTCAATGTCGGAGAGGTTCTCGACGCCAAAATATTTCTCGGCCTTGGCGATGCCGCTGGCCGTCAGGTTGGCCGTGCGGGATTTTTCGTCGACGTAGTAGTCGCAGTCAAGGTCGTCCTGATCCTCCTTCTCGTCCATGGTCGCAAAAACCTTCTTGCGCAGGCCGGAGACGAAGAAATCCGCCATTTCATAGAGCTTGGTCGATTCCTCGCCCTTGCCGGAGATGATGAGCGGCGTGCGCGCCTCGTCGATCAGGATCGAGTCAACCTCGTCGACGATGGCAAAATTATGCCCGCGCTGCACCATGTCCTGCTTATAAAGCGCCATGTTATCGCGCAGGTAATCGAAGCCCAGCTCGTTGTTCGTGCAGTAGGTCACGTCGCAGGCATAGGCCGCGCGGCGCTCCTTCGGCGTGAGGTCATGGACGATCAGGCCGACCGTCAGGCCGAGGAAGCGGTGCACCTTGCCCATCCACTCGGCGTCGCGCTTGGCCAGATAGTCGTTGACCGTAACGATATGCACGCCCTTGCCGGTCAGCGCGTTCAGGTAGGTCGGCAGGACGGCGACGAGCGTCTTGCCCTCGCCGGTCTTCATTTCGGCGATGCGTCCCTGATGCAGGACGATGCCGCCGATCACCTGCACACGGTAAGGCCGCATCCCCAGCACGCGGTCAGCCGCCTCGCGGCAGACGGCGAACGCCTCCGGCAGAAGCTCGTCGAGCGTCTCGCCCTTTTGCAGACGCGCCTTGAATTCGTCGGTTTTCGCGCGCAGCTGCTCGTCCGTCAGCTGCTTCATATCGGCGCCCAGCGCCTCCACGCGGTCGACCGTCGCGGTCAGCTTCTTGACCTCGCGCTCCGACCGCGTTCCAAACATTTTCGTAAAAAGTCCCATAATTGCCCTTTCCGAGTCTTTCCTGTTGAAATTATGAAATAGTATAGCACAGATCGGCGCGAATGAAAAGACAATGCGCACAATCCTTACAGAAAATTCAAAAATTTATATGCGGCGCGGCACCTCGTCAAAGTTGACGATCGTGTAGTAATGCGCACACTCCTGCCGCACCCGCTGCCGCACGGCGTCATACAGCTCGCGCCGACGGCCGCCGAGGTCAAAGGGGATCTCCATATCGAAGATCAAATTCGTGTGCGACGGGCCGCGCACCATGCGGAAATCGTGCGTGCGGATCGCCGGGTCGATCCCGCGCAGCAGCTCGCCAACGATCCCGCGCAGGCGGTTGAGCTCCTCGTCGTCCGTGACGACGGGGTCATAGTGGATGACCAGATGCACCCGCAGATCGTGCAGGGCGTCGCGTTCAATATCATCTATGATGTCATGGCAATAAAGTGGATCCTCTGCCGCGCTCATTTCGGCGTGGACGCTGGCAAAGCACTGCCCCGGTCCGTAGTCGTGCACCATCAGGTCGTGGATGCCGAGGATGCCCTCGTGCCGCAGCACCAGCTCGGAAATACTGCTCACCAGCTCCGGCGAGGCCTGTTCGCCGAGCAGCGGGCTGATCGTGTCCTTCGCGATGGAGATGCCCGACCAGAAGATGAACAGCGCGACCAGCAGACCGACATAGCCGTCGACCCGGACGCCCCAGAGCTGCCACGCGAGGCAGCCCAGCAGCACCGCGCCGGTCGTGATGACGTCGTTGCGGCTGTCGGCAGCCGTGGCCTCGAGCGTGGTCGAGCCGATGCGCCGCCCGAGCTTTTCGCAGAACACATACATCCAGAGCTTCACCGCGACCGAGCTGAGCAGGATCGCGCCGGTCAGCCATGTGAAGGCGATCTCCTCGGGATGCAGGATCTTCTCGAACGAGCTTTTGCCCAGCTCGAAGCCGATGATGAGGATCAGCGCCGAAACGGCAAGGCCGGTCAGATATTCGATGCGGGCGTGGCCGTAGGGATGCTCATCGTCGGCCGGACGCTCGGCGAGCCGGAAGCCCAGCAGCGTGATGAGCGAGGAGGACGCGTCGGACAGGTTGTTCACGGCGTCGGCCACGATGGACACCGCGCCCGAGAGCAGACCGGCGGCCAGCTTCGCCGCAAAGAGCAGCAGATTGCAGACGATCCCGACCGCGCCGGCCAGCTTGCCGTAGGCCGCGCGCACCTTGGGATTTTTCGTATCACGGTAATTTTTCACAAACAGACGGAGCAGCAGATTCGTCATATTTCGCACTCCCTTTGAAGCGGTATCCGGTTTATTATACATTCTTTTTCAGAAAAAGTATAGATTTTTTTCGATCGGGCTATCTTTTTTTCCGTTCGGGTGTTATAATTTTTGGGAATGTGTATCAAAATCCGCCCTTTTGACCAAAAGTGAACAAAAATGAGAACAATTATCAAGTATCTGAAGCCTTACACCCGAAAAATGCTGCTTGCCGCGCTTCTCATCACCGCCTCGACGCTCTGCGACCTGATGCTCCCGACGCTGATGTCCGGCATCCTCAACACGGGCATTCCGCAGGGCGATCAGGCCGTGATCCTGCGCGCCTGTCTGCAAATGCTGCTTCTGGCGGGGGTCAGCCTCGGCTGTGTGATCTGGGGCAGCAAAATTTCCTCGAAGGTCGTCGCCGCGTTCTGCGCCGACGTCCGCGCCGACGTGTTCCGCAAGGTCAACACGCTCTCCTTCGACGCCTTCGGCAAGCTCGGCACGGCTGCGCTCGTCACGCGCGCCACCCACGACGTCGAGACGCTCTCGTGGGTGGCCTCCATGCTCTCCGGCACGGTCGCGACGATCCCGATCCTGTTCCTCGGCGGCGTCCTGCTGGCGCTGCGCAAGGACGTCGTGCTCTCACTCGTGATGCTCGCCTTCATCCCGTTCATCCTGCTGGCCGTGATCCTCATCGGGCGCAAGGTCGTGCCGCTGTGGATCAATTCCGACAAGTACATTGACCGCCAAAACGCCATCCTGCGCGAGCGTCTGCGCGGCATCCGCGTGATCCGCGCCTTTCTGGCAGAGCCGCGCGAGCATAAGCGGCTGGCCGACGCCACGAACATCATGGCAGACAACATCATCCGCGGCAACACCTCGATGGGCATCATCGAGCCGTTGTCGATGCTGCTGCTGAACCTCGCCGTGCTGGTCATCGTCTATCTCGGCGGCTGGCGCATGGTACACAGGGTCAGCGCCGTCAGCGCGGGCGATATTTACGTCATCATCCAATATGTCACGCTGGCGATCAACGGCGTGCTGATGGGCTCGTTTGCCATTGTCATGCTCCCGCACGCGCAGGTCGCCGCCGGGCGCATCAACGAGGTGCTCGGCGCAACGGGCGTCGACGACGACACCGGCGGCCGCGAGGCCGCGCTCACCGGCGGGATCGAGCTCGACGACGTGAGCTTCTCCTACGGCGGCAGCGAGAACGCCGTCGACCACGTCAGCCTGCGCATTCTGCCCGGCCAACGCGTGTCGGTCATCGGCGGCACGGGCAGCGGCAAGAGCACGCTCATCTCCCTGCTGCTCGGCTTCCGCGCGCCCACGGGCGGGACGATCCGCTTTGACGGCATCCCCGCAGAGCAGCTCAGCAGACGCTGTCTGCGCGGCTCGATCAGCTGCGTTTTGCAGGGCGCCTCGGTCTACTCCGGGACGATCGGCGAAAACATCCGCATGGGCAACGCCGAGGCCGACGAGGCCGACGTGTGGCAGGCCGTGGACATCGCGCAGCTGCGCGGGTTCGTCGACGAATGCCCCGGCGGGCTGGACTACGAGGTCAAGCAGGCCGGCAAAAACCTCTCCGGCGGGCAGAAGCAGCGGCTTTCCATCGCGCGGGCGCTCGTGCGCAAAACGCCGATCTACATCTTTGACGACAGCTTCTCCGCGCTCGACTTTTTGACGGAGAAAAAGCTCCGCGCCGCGCTCAACGAGAAAATTCAGGGCCGCACGCAGCTCGTCGTCACGCAGCGCATCACCTCGGCCATGAGCGCCGACTGCATCTTCGTGATGGATCGCGGCCGGCTTGTCGGCGCCGGAACGCACGACGAGCTGCTCGCGCGCTGCGGGATCTATCAGGAGATCTATGCCTCTCAGACGGGAGGTGGCGCAAAATGAAAAAGCATCCCACCGAAAAGGATCACACCCTGCGCCGCCTTGTGCGCGAGGCGCGGCCGATCTGGAAATGGCTGCTGCTGGGCTGCCTCATCAGCATCGTCATGATCGCCTGCAGCGCCGCCGCGCCGAAGCTGCTCGGCGGGCTGATCGACCGGCTCTATGACTACTGGGACGGCAGCGGCACGGGCGACCTGATGGGCAAGCTGACAAACGGGCTTGCCGCGCTGCTCGTGGTCTACACCGCCTACAGCCTGCTGTTTTATCTGAAAATGCTGCTGCTGAACAACATGGTCAGCCGCTATTTCACTTGCACCCTGCGCATCCGCATTTCCGACAAGATCCGCCGTCTTCCGGTCAGCTACGTCGACCAGACGCCCGTCGGCGACGTGCTCTCGCGCATGACCGACGACGTGTCGACTATGGGCAACTCGCTGCACCAGATCATTGACACGCTGATGAGCGGCTTTTTGATGCTCATCGCCATTGCGGGCATGATGCTCCGCGAGAACTGGCTGCTGGCGGTCTTCGTTCTGATCTTCACGCCCGCTTCGATCTTCCTGTCGACTAAGCTCTCGTCGCTGAGTGAGAAGCACTATCACGAGATGTTCACCGAAATGGGCAATCTGAACTCCCTCGTTGAGGAAAGCTTCACGAATTTCGCCACAACAAAGGCCTATCACCTCGAGGACTATGCGCAGCGGAAGCACGCCGTCGTCAACAAGCGCCGCGCCGACGCCGAATATCACGCGAACTTCATCGCCTCGATCGTCCGTCCGGTCATCGTCTTCTCCAACGCGCTGGCCTATATCCTGATCTGCCTGATCGGCGGCTGGCTCATCGTGAACCGGGACGGCGTCTCGGTCGGCATCGTCGTGACGATCCTGCTCTATGCGCGGCAGTTTTCCTCGCCGCTCGAGCAGATCGCCAACGGCCTCGGTCAGCTTCAGCACACGAAAGCGGCCTGCCGCCGCGTCTTCAAGCTGCTCGACCTGCCCGAGGAGACGGACGCCGACGGCAAACTGCCGCAGGAGGTCGCGGGCAACATCCGTTTTGAGGACGTCGATTTTTCCTATGACAAGGACTGCCCGCTCATTGAGCACCTGAGTCTCGATGTCAGGAAGGGGCAGAACGTCGCCATCGTCGGGCCGACCGGCGCGGGCAAGACCACGATCGTCAACCTGCTCATGCGGTTTTATGACGTCGACCGCGGCCGCATTCTGATCGACGGCGTCGACTGCGCCACGCTCTCGCGCGACGAGATGCGCAGGCAGTTTGGCATGGTTTTGCAGGACACATGGCTCTTCCGCGGCACGGTGGCGGAAAACGTCGCCTTCGGCAAGCCCGACGCAACGCGCGAGGAGATCATCGCCGCCTGCGACCGCGCCTATTGCGACCACTTCATCCGCACCCTGCCCGAGGGCTACGACACGGTCGTCGGCGACGACATGAGCAACCTCTCCGGCGGGCAAAAGCAGCTTTTGACCATCGCCCGCGCCATGCTCGCCGACCGGCGGCTGCTCATCCTCGACGAGGCGACCTCGAACGTCGACACGCGCACCGAGGTGCTGCTGCAAAAGGCCATGGACAACCTGATGCGCGAGCGTACCTGTTTCGTCATCGCCCACCGCCTCTCGACCATCGTCGACTCCGACCTGATCCTCGTGCTCGACCACGGCAGGATCGTCGAGCAGGGCACGCACCGCTCGCTTCTGGCGCAAAAGGGCTTTTATTATCAGATCTACAACAGTCAGTACGCCATTTGAAACCGAAGCCACCGGCAGCGCCGGTGGCTTCTTTCTGTCGAACGACTGCTTGGCGCTCGTGATTTTACCCGCTTTTTTCCGATTTTCGAAGCAAAAAACTGTGAAAAATTTCACCAATTTTCCATACTTTCTGTTTAATAACGAGGGAATTTCCAGAATCCCGTTTTTGCCGCTTGACAGCCGCATTTTCGGGCGGTAAAATTTGGGAAGAATGATATTGATTGGAGATTTGAGACGTGATCCAAATATATTCGATTCAAACCGTCGAAGAGGCTCTGCAATGCGTGCAGGCGGGCGCGGAGGCCATCGGCGTTGCCGTCGCGACCGGCGCAAATCTGCCCGCTGAGGTGCCCGAGGCGACCTGCGCCGAAATCTTTGCCGCGCTCGAGGGACGCGCTCAGCGCGTGCTGCTGGTCGTCACGCAGACCGAGGAGGAAACGGTCGAATACGTCCGTCGCTTGCAGCCGGATATCTTGCAGCTCTGCGGCAACCGGCTCCCGGCCACGCCGGAGTTTGCCGCGCAGTGCCGCGCCGTGCGGCCGGGTCTGCGCGTTTTGCAGGCCGTCGGCGTCGACGGGCAGGAGGCAATCGACCGGGCGAAATATTTCGCGGGCTTCTGCGATATGCTCATTCTGGACTCCATCGCCCCCGGCATCGCCGGGATCGGCGCGGCCGGCCGCACGCACGACTGGAGCATCGACGCCGAGATCGTGCGCAGCGTCCCCTGCCACGTCGTGCTGGCGGGCGGTTTGGACGCCGAAAACGTAAGGGACGCCATCGAGGCCGTCCGCCCGTGGGGCGTCGACTCCTTCACGCGCACGAGCGACCGTCTGCCGGACGGCGGCTCGCGCAAGAACATCGAAAAGGTGCGCGCCTTTGTGCAGGCCGCGCGCGAGGCCTTCGCTTGAGCGGGCGCATTCTCTGCCTCGGCGACGCCTGCATGGACGTGCTGCTGCCGTCCTTTGACACGCTGAACGGCCGTCCAGGACAGCCGACCGCCGTCTGCGGCGGCTCCGTTGCAAACACGGCTGCCGGGCTGGGACGGCTCGGCGCAGCCTGCGCCTTCTGCGGCGTGGCCGGGGACGACGAATACGGCCGGGCGATGCGCGGCGCACTGGAGCGCGACGGCGTGGATATCTCGCTGTTCGAGCTGCGGCCGGGGCTGGAGTCCTCCGTCGTTCTGATCTGCCTCGAGGAGGGCGGCGAGCGTGTCCCCTTCCTCCTGCCGCGCGAGCGGCACGCCTATTTGCAGCTGCGCGCCGTTCCCGACGGCGTCCTGCGGCAATTTTCGCTCGTTCACACGACCGGTATGATGCTCTTCGACGAGCCGGCGGCCTCCGCCGTCTGCGCCACGCTGGAGCGCTGCCGGGCGCTGGGCGTACGTGTGTCGCTGGATCTCAACGTGCGCGTGGAGAGCCTCGGCAAGGACACGCGTCTTCTGCGCCGTGCGATCGACTGCGCGGATTATCTGCTCGGCTCAGAGCGCGAGGAGCTGCTGCCGCTGGCACAGACCGGAACGGCCGCCTCGCTTGCAACGGAACGCCGCACGGTGATCGCGCGGCAGGGCGCCGAAGGCGCCTCGGTCTGCACGCCGCGGGGCGTGTCTCACTGCCCGGCCCTTCCGACCGAGGTGGTCGACACCGTCGGCGCGGGCGACTGCTACAACAGCGGCTTTCTGTTCGCGCTCGACCGGGGGTATTCTCTTGAAGACGCGAACCGCTGCGGCTGCGCCGCCGCCTCGCTCAGCCTGAAGCGGCGCGGGGCGCGCAGCTGTCCCGATGCCGGAACGCTTCTGAAATACGCCGGTCTGGCCTGACGGGCGATTTTGCGATGATTCTCTAAAAAAATTCAACTTTTCTCTTGACATCGACGGATTTTCTGGTATAATATAGCCTGTTGCCAGAGACAGCAGGAGGCCATTGCGCCGTAACGAACTCAGATCCTGCCGAGGTTCACGAATGAGAAATGATTCTGTGTCCTCCTGTCTGCTGGCAGGAGGACATTTTTTTCGGAGGTGACACACATTGCCCAATTCTAAGGTACTCGAAAGCAAAAAGGCAATCGTTGATGCACTCGCCGACAAGCTGCAGAACGCATCGTCCGCAGTTTTTGTCGACTACAAGGGCATCACTGTCGCACAGGATACCGAGCTGCGTAAGAAGTTCCGCGAAGCAGGCGTAGAATACAGCGTCGTGAAGAACACTCTCACCCGTCTGGCCACCAATAAGGTCGGCTATCACGAGTTTGACGAGATGCTCAACGGCACCACTGCTATGGCCAGCACCACCGGCGACCCCATTGCTCCCGCTCGCATCGTCTGCGAATTTGCCAAGAAGAACAAGAACGTTCTGTCCATCAAGGGCGGCCTCGTAGAGGGTTCCGTCCTGCCCGTCGAACAGCTCAAGGGCTTCGGCGAGCTGCCCAGCAAGGACGCCCTCGTGGCGCAGGTGCTCGGCACGTTCCTCGCACCCATCTCCTCTCTGGCCTGCGTCATTGACCAGATCCGCCAGCAGAAGGAAGGCCCCGCTCCCGCCGAAGAAGCTGCGGAAGCCTGATTACCATCAATCATTACTATTAGGAGGATATTTACCATGTCTGAAAAAATCGCTGCTCTGATCGAAGAAGTTAAGGGCCTCACCGTCGTTGAGCTGGCTGAGCTGGTTCATGCCCTGGAAGATACCTTCGGCGTTTCCGCCGCTGCCGCCGCTGTCGCTGCTCCCGCAGCTGCCGCTGAGGCCGTGGAAGAGAAGACCGAGTTCGACGTCGTCCTGAAGGACTGCGGCGCTTCCAAGCTGAACGTCATCAAGGTCATCCGTGCCGCTACCGGCCTGGGCCTGAAGGAAGCCAAGGAAATCGCCGACAACTGCCCGAAGACCCTGAAGGAAGGCATCTCCAAGGAAGACGCGGAGAAGCTCGCCAACGACCTGAAGGAAGCCGGCGCTACCGCAGAGGTCAAGTAATTTTTACTTGCATAAAAAAGCAGGAGTTTTCCGAACGGAAGACTCCTGCTTTTTTGTTCTTCGGAAAAACGGAACGTTGACTCTTGTCGAAAAAAGTTCGTTTTTCAAATTAAGGAACCGGCAGGCTTTTCGCAAAGCCTGCCAGTTCCTGTGTGGATCGGTTCTTACAGCGCGGCGAGGACGGCCAGCAGGAAGTCCCATGTGCGGCGGGTCGAGGCGATGTCGAGGCGCTCGCGCGTGGTGTGGATGTCGTGCATCTGCGGGCCGAAGGAGACGGCGTCCAGACCCTTGAGTCGGTCGGAGAAGATGCCGCACTCCAGACCGGCGTGGATGGCCTCGACGACCGGTTTTTTGCCGTAGAGCCGCTCGTAGCAGGCGACCATCACGTCGCGCAGGGGCGACTGCCTGCGGTATTCCCATGCGGGATAGGCGCCGCTCTCGGAATAAGACGCGCCGTATTGACGGCCGGTCTCGGCAAGGCGCTCGATCAGCGCCGTTTTTTCCGCGTTGACACTGCTGCGCACGGAGAAGGTCAGAATCGCACGCTCCGCCTCGGTTTTCAGGATGCCAAGGTTCAGCGAGGTCTGCACAAGACCCGCGATGTCCGCGCTCATAGCCTGCACCCCGTTGGGCACGGCGTTCAGAAGCGCCAGCAGCGCAGCGGAATCCTCGGCGGTGAGCACCGTTCCGACCGCCGCAGGCTCGCAATAGAACTCTGCGGCCGTTTCGCCGGACGGAAGCGCGCTGCGCACCTTCTCGGCCTCGGACGCAAAGCGGGCGGCGAAATCAGGCGCGTCGCTCGTCAGCAGCGCCTCGGACGCGCGCGGGATCGCGTTATCCTTGCTGCCGCCGTTGATCGCCGACAGGCGGACGGGCAGGGACGCAAGCACGGCCGCAAGCGTTTTGTTCGCGTTCGCGCGCCCCTGATTGATCTCGACGCCGCTGTGGCCGCCGGTCAGGCCGCGCACGCCGACGCGCCAGCCCTGCGCAGTGGCCGCCTCCGTGCGCAGGGGCTTCGTCAGCGCAGAGGTCGCGCCGCCGGCGCAGCTCACGGTCAGGATGCCCTCGTCCTCAGAGTCGCAGTTCAGCAAAACACGTCCGCTCAGGACGGACATATCCATTGCGTCCGCGCCGAGCATACCGATCTCCTCGTCGACCGTGAAGACGACCTCGAGCGGCGGATGCCTGACGGTCGGATCATCCAGAACTGCAAGCGCATAAGCCACTGCAATGCCGTCGTCGCCGCCGAGCGTCGTTCCCTCGGCATAAATATAGGTGTCGTCGTGCGCCAGACGCAGACCCTCGACCGCAAAATCGATGTCGCAGTCCGGCTCCTTCTCGCAGACCATGTCGAGATGTCCCTGCAGAATGACGGTCGGGTGCGTCTCGTATCCGGCGGAGGCCGGAGCATAGATCACGACGTTATTGTGCGCATCCTGCACGCAGCGCAGGCCGCGCTCCTTGGCAAACGCCACGCAGAAATCGCTCACGCGCTTCGTATCCCGCGAACCGTGGGGAATGGCGCAGAGCGCCTCGAACCAGCGCATCACGCCCTGCGGCTGTAAATCGTTCAAAACATTCATGGCAAACGCCTCCTTTGCCGTTATCATACCACAGTTTTTGCCGTCAGGCAAGTCATAAACGCCCCGCGTGCGCGCATATTCTGTTTTGGACGCACAGCTTGGTAGGCGCCGCCCCGACCGGCGTCTACCTTGGGGAGGTTGGTCTTATGAACGAAACCATCGAGCAACGAGCCTGCGATTTGGCTGTGTACGTGATCGAGCATCAAGCGACCGTCCGCGCGGCCGCCGCCGCCTTTGGCGTCAGCAAGTCCACCGTTCACAAGGATCTGAGCGAGCGGCTGCGAGGCTGCAACCTTGCGCTTTATCGGCAGGTGCAGGTCGTTCTGGCGCATAACAAAGCAGAACGGCACATTCGCGGCGGTCTGGCGACTCAGAAAAAATACCGAAAAGAGAAAATTTGAGAAAATGTTGTACGATTTACGGCAATTTTGGCCGGTTTCGCGCCCTTGGTTGAAGGGGCGCGATTTTTTTCGCCCCTCGGAAAGGAGTGACGATATGGACAACAAGGAAACCGCGCTGAAGCGGCGCTTCGCCGGGGCATGGCTGCGCTGCTTCGACGCCGACGCCGCTGCGGCGCAGGTCGGACGCACGGACGGCGTGCGGCTGCTCACGACGAACGGCGTGCAGGAGGAGATCGCCCTGCAGCGCGGGCAATGCGATGTCTGCCGGGCGGACGTCGTGCGGCGGCTGGCACAGCTTGCCTTCGGCCGCGCCAACGACTGCGTCAAGCTCGTGCTGCTCGACGCGCCCGATCTCGACGCGCTCGACCTGAGCCTGCTGGCCGAGGTCAAGCGCAACGACAAGGGAACGGTGGAGGTCAAGCTGATCGACCGCATCCGCGCGCTGGACGGGCTTCTGAACGCCGGGAGCGCGGACAGCGGCTGCGCCGACGCCTTTTTCGCGGCTGCCGGGGACGATGATGCGGATTGAGGTTCTCAAAAAAGCAGCGCACCGTGCTCAATTGGTGGCGCACGGCGCACCCCTACAGCCGGTATGAGGCGATCATCTGCGACGGGGCGGTGCGCTCCGGCAAAACGCTGAGCATGGGTCTGGGCTTCTTCCTCTGGGCGTGCAGCAGCTTTCGCGGCGCGCGCTTCGGCATCTGCGGCAAGACGATTGCCTCGCTCCGGCGCAACGTGCTGACCGAGCTGCTGCCGAAATTGCAGGCGCTCGGCTTCGCCGTCAGCGAGAAGCGGACGGAGAACCTCGTGCGCGTGACCTATCAGGGCAGGAGCAACGATTTTTACGTCTTCGGCGGACGGGACGAAAGCTCGGCCGCACTGATCCAGGGCATCACCTTCGCCGGGATCCTGCTCGACGAGGTCGCGCTGATGCCGCGCAGCTTCGTGGAGCAGGCCTGCGCCCGCTGCTCGGTCAGCGGCAGCCGACTCTGGTTCAACTGCAACCCGGAGGGACCGCGCCACTGGTTCTACAACGAGTGGATCCTCGGCGCGGAGCAGCGCAACTGCCTGTATCTGCACTTTACCATGGCGGACAACCCCTCGCTCTCCCCCGCCATCCGCAAGCGCTATGAGCGGCTCTACTCCGGGGTATTCTACCGGCGGTTCATCCTCGGCGAATGGGTCGCGGCGGAGGGGCGCGTCTACGACTTCTTCGACGCGTCGCAGGCCCCGCCGCCGCCCGGCGGCGCGTTTGAGCGCTGGTACATCTCCTGCGACTATGGGACGGTCAATCCGGCGTCCTTCGGACTGTGGGGGCTGCAAAACGGCGTCTGGTACCGCGTGCGGGAGTTTTATTTCGACTCGCGGCGCGAAATGCGCCAGATGACGGACGCGGAATACGCCGACGCGCTGGCCGGGCTGGCCGGGGAGCGGCGCATTGAGGCAGTTGTGGTCGACCCGTCGGCGGCAAGCTTTCTGGAGCTGCTGCGGCGGCGCGGCTGGCGCGTCCTCAGAGCCGAGAATGACGTGCTCTCCGGCATCCGCAAGACGTCCGACCTGCTCAAGAGCGGCCGTCTTGTGATCTGCGACACCTGCGCGGACTGTCTGCGCGAGATGGAGCAATACGTCTGGGATCCCAAGGCCGGAAAGGACGTGGTCAAAAAGGAGCACGACCACGCGATGGACGACATGCGCTATTTCGCCGCGACCGTTCTGGCCGCGCGGGATACGCCGCTGGCCGCGCGCACGGTCGCGCGGTCGGTGCGGTAAAAAATTCTTTGGAAAGGAGTGTTATTCATGAGGAAAAAGCAAAGCGCGAGTACCGCTGCGGTCACGCAGCTCCGCAATGGGCAGGGGCAGCCGTTCGGCGCGCTGCGGAGCTACGTTCCGCTCGGTGCGGGCGACACGCAGCTCTATCAGTCCATGCGCGAGGCCGTACCGATCCTCGATGCGGCCATCGGCAAGCTGGTGCGGCTGACCGGCGGCTTTCGCGCCGAATGCGCGCAGGGGCAGCAGGCGCTCAACGAGTTCCTGCGCACCGTTCCCGTCGGCTGCGGGCAGCGCGGCATGGCCGGATTTCTCTCGGCCTATCTGGACAGTCTGCTGACCTACGGCCGCGCGATCGGCGAGATCGTCGTCGCAGGAGGGGAGATCGCCGCCGTCTGCTGGGGCGACGTGCGCAGCATCCAGATCGAGGCCGGGGCAAGCCCGCTGGACTACACGCTCTGCGCGCGTGACGAGCATGGAACGCTGCGTCCCCTGCCCTATCCGCATCTGCTGCTGTTCTCGACGCTGAACCCCGCGCCGGACAGTCCTTACGGCGTCTCTCTGCTGCGGTCGATGCCGTTTCTGACGAACATCCTGCTGAAAATCTACCAGACCATCGGGACGAACTGGGAGCGCGCCGGAAACGTGCGCTACGCCGTGGTCTGCAAGCCCTCCGGGGACGGTGCGGAGCGTGTGGGCGCGGCCGAACGCGCCGAGAGCATCGCGAGCGAGTGGTCGGCGGCCATGCAGGACGGCAAAAACGGCGTTGTGCGGGATTTTGTGGCCGTCGGTGACGTCTCGGTCAAGGTGATCGGGTCGGACGGGCAGATTCTCGACTCGGAGATCCCGGTGCGGCAGATTCTTGAGCAGCTCGTGGCCAAGACCGGCCTGCCGCCCTTTCTGCTGGGACTGAGCTGGTCGAGCACCGAGCGCATGAGCCAGCAGCAGGCCGATATGCTCACGACAGAGCTTTGGGCGATCCGCCGCACCGTCGAGCCGGTCTTGGAGCAGGTCTGCACACTCTGGCTGCGGCTGCACGGCTTCGGCTGCCGCCCCGAGATCGTCTGGGACGACATCAGCCTGCAGGATCTTGTAGAGGAGGCACACGCGTCGCTTTACCGTGCACGGGCGGCGCAGCTTGAATCGGAAAGGGAGAGGTCGAATGGAAATCTTTAAGGAGGCAAGCGCCGTCGGGACGGGCGCGCCCGACGCGGCCGAGCTGGAAAAGATCAACCGCTACAGCAAGACCCCGCTGACGGCCGAGCAGGTCTATCGCTTTCAGGTGCGCCTGTGCGACGATCAGCCGGATCGCGACCTGGAGCGCTTTGACCGCGCTTCCCTGCCCCGGCTGGCGGAGCTTTTCCGCGGCAAGACCGGCATTCTCGACCACGAATGGTCGGCAAAGGGGCAGGTCGCGCGCATCTATGACACCGAGGTGCGCGAGGAGGGGCATGAGGCTTGGATCCTCGCCTCGTGCTACATGCTGCGCACGGAGAAGAACGCCGATCTGATCGCCGACATTGAGGGCGGCATCCGGCGCGAGGTCTCCGTCGGCTGCGCGATGGGCAAGGCGACTTGCAGCATCTGCGGACAGCCCTACGGCGTCTGCGAGCATCGCAAGGGAGAGCGCTACGGCGGGCGGCAGTGTCTGGCCGTGCTCTCCGAGCCGACCGACGCTTATGAATTCTCCTTCGTCGCCGTGCCCGCGCAGAGGCAGGCGGGCGTAACGAAGGGCAGGAAAGGAGGTGTGAGCATGACGCTCAAGGAGCTGGTCACGAGCACCGGCACACCGGAGCAGCAGGACAGCCTGCGCGAGCTGGAGCAGGCCGCACAGTTCGGACGCGTCTGCCGCAGGGAGCTGCTCGACGAGGTTGTGCGGCTGGGGCTGGTGGTCGATCTCGGCGCGGACGAGGCCACGCTGCGCAAGGCCTGCGCGGCGCTGGAGCTGCCGGAGCTGAAGGCCTGGCGCGGCGCGCTGGAGCAAAAGGCCGCCGCGCTCTTCCCGCCGCAGGCACAGCTTCCGGCCGCAAAAGGCGGCGCGGACAAGCTTGACGCCGCATACATGATTTAGGAAACCTCTGAATCAATCGGCAGCGGCGCTCAGCGGGTCTTTCGCCCCAGCTTATCG
>URCY01000015.1 GCA_900546415.1 uncultured Eubacteriales bacterium | reverse complement strand
ATTTCAAGATTTTCAAACCGAAAAGTTGGGGCAAAAGACCCGCTGAGCGCCGCAGCTGATTTATTCAGAGGTTCCTTAGCTTTCCCTGATTTTCTATTGACTTCACCCGCTTTCTTATGCTATACTCAAGGTGGCCGGGGTAAGGCTCCCGACTCACCTTTTGTGGTGGAGAGTAGCGGCGCTTTGGAGTGGGTCGCTACTCTTTTTTTATTGCTCGTTCATGATGCGCTTCACACTCTCGCGCAGCTCTTCAAGCGTTTCGCATTTCTCGATAAGCTCGAGGATCGCTTTCAGCAGTGCCTGCGTTACGTTCAAATCGTTCATTTCCTCACTTCCTTTTGTAAAAGCTGGTTGCTTTTCCGCTTGATTTCGTCCGCGATCCCGGATTTTTACAACTTCCTAACAGCTTCATGATAAGTTCATGACAAGCTCCTGTTATCATAAGGTTGTGCCGAGGGATTGTCCCGCCTGAGACCCACGCCTCGGCATGGGCTTGCGCGCCGCTCTGCGCCCGCAGGAAGCACCGGCCACATAGACGGCGCTGCTTTGAAAAAGCAGCAGAAAAAAGGAGATCGCTTATGAAAAGAAGATGCTTGAGCCTCATTTTAACGCTGGCGGCGCTCTGCGCCGTTTTGCTTGCGGGAATCCCCCTGACCGCAGGCGCGACCTACGACTACTGGGCGGATCATTTCCGATACGAATACGATTCCTCCACCAAAACCATGACCGTGCTCGCCATGAGCGACCCGGAGCATCGGGTCCGGAATCCTTTTACCGTCTCCAAAATTCCTTGGCACGGCTTCTCGAGTGTCAAAAAAATCGTCATCGCGGACACCGTGAAGGAGATCACGCCCTATGCGTTTTTTCGGTTGAGCGGGCTGGAATCCGTAGACGCGGGAGCGGGCATCACAAAGATCGGGGAGAGCGCATTTGAAAGCTGCTACAACCTGACCTCCGTCAAGCTCCCCGACGGCGTGAAATCCATTGAACGCTGTGCGTTTGATAGCTGTGACAAACTGACCGATATCACGCTTCCCCAGGCACTGACGTCCATCGGGGAGCATGCCTTCTGTGGCTGCGATAGCCTGACCGGTATCACGTTCCCGAAGCATCTCACGAGCATCGAGCTTTCCACGTTCTCCTGCTGCGCCGGCTTGGCCGAGTTTCAGGTCGATCCGGAAAACCCCGTGTATTCCAGCGACGTATGCGGCGTTCTGTTCAACAAGGACAAAACCGAGCTGATCCTCGCACCCAAGAACTTCCCCTACGGCCGCTATGTCATCCCCAAAACCGTCACGTCGATCCGAAGCTCCGCGTTCTCCGGCTGCGCGAGGCTGTCCGACGTCACGGTTCCGGAGGGCGTCACCTCCATTGAAAATTGGGTCTTCTCATCCTGCGCCAATCTGGCAAAGCTCACGCTTCCGAAGAGCGTGACCTCCATTGCAGAATACGCCTTCTACAACTGCACCAAGCTGACCGAGCTGGCCCTTCCGGAAAGCGTCGTTTCCATTGGGGACGGCGCTTTTAAGGAGTGCACCGCTCTGAGCAGCGTCACGTTCCCGGAGACGCTTACCTCCATCGGAGCCAAAGCATTCGACGGATGCGGGCTGCGCGAGGTCATGCTTCCGAAAAATGTGGCATCCGTTGGCGCGAACGCCTTTCAGTGTGCGCACCTGACGGCAATTCATGTCGACCCGGAAAACGCCGCCTTCTCCAGCGACGGGCGCGGCCTTCTCTATAACAAAGCGCAGACGGAGCTGATCCGTGTGCCCGTCGCCGCTTCCTTGGACGGCTATGCGATCCCGGAAGGCGTGACGTCGATCAGCGCGGATGCGTTCCGCGACTGCTTCGCTCTGACAGAGCTTGCGATCCCGGCGCATGTTACGGAAATCGGAAATCGCGCGTTCTCCAACTGTTCCAATTTGCGCAGCATCACGCTCCCGGAAGGTCTTACAGAGATCCGTGACGGCACGTTCTCCGAATGCATCAGGCTGACTGCGCTCGTGCTCCCGGAGCGCGTCACGTCCATTGGTTGGAATGCATTCGAAGGATGCTTCCGTCTGACCGAAATCACGATCCCGCAGAGCGTCACATCCATTCAAGGCTATGCATTTGAACATTGTATCTCCTTGCAAAGCGTCTATTTCAAGGGCGACGCGCCGCAATGCGACAGTAGTGTATTCTATAACAATGAGAGCGTCAAGCCCGACCGGACAGTCTATCACCTCGCAGACCGCTCCGGCTGGCCGGAGAGCAGCTGGAAGGGCTGCCCCACCGCACTCTGGGACGGCGAGAACCGCCCCGAGCCGTCCCACAGACACAGCTACACGGTCACGGTTGTCTCCCCCACCTGCGAAAAATCCGGATACACGACCTACACCTGCGAATGCGGGAGCAGCTATCAGGACCCGGATTCCTCCGTCGACAGATTGGGGCATGACCTTGTGATCGACATTCCCGCCGTTCCGGCGACCTGTACCGAGGCAGGAATGTCCGCAGCCGAACACTGCGCACGCTGCGGCGCGCGCTATTCCGCACGACCCGTGAAGGCCTTGGGGCACGACATTCTGCTCGAATCCCCCGTCCCCGCCACCTGCACGGAGGGCGGCCTGACCGCAGGCAGCTATTGCTCCCGCTGCGATTACCGGATCGAGCCGGAGGCGACCGAGGCGTTGGGGCACGACTATGTTGACCACGAGGCGAAGGCTGCGACCTGCACCGAGGTCGGCTGGAGCGCCTATCAGACGTGCAGCCGCTGCGCTTACACGAGCTATGAGGAGCTTCCCGCCCTGGGGCACGACTATGTTGACCATGAGGCGAAGGCTGCGACCTGCACCGAGGTCGGCTGGAACGCCTATCAGACGTGCAGCCGCTGCGCCTACACGAGCTATGAGGAGCTTCCCGCCCTGGGGCACCACTATGTGGACGGCGTCTGCGCCTGCGGCGCGGTTGAAAAGCTGACCGACGAAAACCTGAAATTTTTCGGCAAGACCGTCACCTTCGAGGCCGATTTTTCGATCAAATACTACGTTCCGAAGGCCGCCGTCGACCCCTATGATTCGGTCTATCTGCGGGTCACGAAATCCGTCTATGACGCCGAGGGCAACGTGACCGGCACGGAGTCCGAAATCGTCCCGTCCACGGACTACAACAGCGGCTACAAGGCCTATGGCTTCCGCTTCGCCGGGCTTTCGGCGGCCGAGGTCGGAAGCAGCGTCGACGCGACGATCTACGGCGTGAAGAACGGCAAGACCTACGAGGGTGCGACGCAGAGCGGCTACAGCGTCAAGCAGTATTGCTACAACACCCTTGCAAAGTCCGGCACGAAGGCGGCAGCCAAGCGCGCGTTGGTCGATTTCCTGAACTACGCCTCCGCCGCGCAGGTTTATTTCAACCGCAATGTGAACGGCCTCGTCAACGCCGACCTGACGGCCGGGCAGGCCGCGCTCGGGACGCAGACCGCCGCGGCAATCAACAGCGACCGCGCAGAGGGCGCGGTCACAAACCCGCGCGTTGCCGTCAGCGGCTGCACGCTGATCTTCGAGAGCAAGATCGTGATGAAATTCGTCTTCGACCCGACGGATTATCTCAACGACGGCGGCAGCCTGACCGATCTGCGCGTCGTGGTGCGGGACGCCGACGGCGGCATCCTGCGGACGTTCCTCTCTGACGAGTTTGTGAATTATAACGCCGCCGGGACACTGAAATCCGTCCTGTTTGACGACTTGGGCGCGACCGAGATGCGCAAGGCTGTCATCTTTCAGGTCATGTCCGGTGACACGGCGGTCAGCAACAGCCGCACCTATTCCATCCAGAGCTACGCCTACAGCAAGCAGACCGACGCGCGGCAGGGCGAGCTGATGCGGGAGCTCATCAAATACGGCGATTCCATGGCCGCGTGGAAGCAAAGCTGACACCTGATTAAAATCCGTGATTTTAAGGAAGCTCTGATTAAATCGCAAGAGTGGTCAGCGAGGGATTTTGTTCCAAATTGAGGTTTGGAAATCGCAGGAATACTTTGTGTATTTCAAGATTTTCAAACCGATAAGTTGGGACGAAAGACCCGCTGAGCGCCGCAGCAGATTTATTCAGAGGTTCCTTAAGGAACCGGTAGGTTTTTTCGTAAAACCTACCGGTTTTGTGTCATTGCGAGGAGGGCGCCTGCGCCCGACGCGGCAATCTTTGACGATGCGTTTTGCCATCCCGGAACGAACTATGGCTGCGTGGAACGAAACAATACCTTGGAATGAAAATAGAGGAAGCAGAATGAAGCAGTGAATCCATGTTTTTGTAATAGGGCTTCCCGCTTGCTTCATGCTCCCGTGCTTCGTTACGGGATACCTTACCTTCGGCTTTCAGATTGCCACGGCCGCGCTGCGGCCTCGCAATGACACGAAATTGAGACGTTTTTGGGTAAAAATGGCGTACTTTGCAAGGATTTTGCGGGTGCTGCGCAGCCGTCAGCGACGAAGCGCAGCGAGGAGCGCTACGGATGCGGCGTGCCCCTTGCGGGTACTGCGCAGCCGTCAGCGACGAAGCGCAGCGAGGAGCGCTACGGATGCGGTGTGCCCCCTTGCGGGTGCTGCGCAGCCGTCAGCGACGACGCGCAGAGTGGGGCGCGTTTCCAGTCAAGGGATCTCACGGTTTTTGCCGAATTTTCGCCGCTTGCATTTTGCGCACACAATGTTATAATAGAGGCAGAACCGTTATCGGACGCGCCGGCGCGGTCGCGCGGCAGCTCCGAAAAACCGACAGAGGAGGCGCAGAATATGGCGGAGCTGATCGACGATCTGGAACGTCGCGGCGGAGACGCTTTTTCCGACCGGCCGTTTCAGGAGCTGGACGGCGCGCTGCTCGCGCGGCTGGCCTATCTGCCCTTCGAGCACACCGCGCTTGCGCGCCGCTCCGATCCGATCCGGCTGGCTGAGGCCGCCGCGCTGCTGCTGCAAACGCCCGAGGCCGTCGCGCACGTGACCCAGCCGAAGGATCTGCAGCTTTTGGACGCGCTTGTAAGCAGCGCGCGTTATCGCGGCGCGTTGCTGCAGGGTCTCGCCGCTCAGACCGACACGGAGACGCAGTTTTCCGCGCTGACGCTGCGGCTCGCGCCGCAGCTGCTCTGTCTCGTCTTTCGCGGCACGGACGACACGCTGGTCGGCTGGAAAGAGGATTTCAACATGAGCTTCCGCTGCCCGGTCCCGGCGCAGGAGCTGGCGGCAGCCTATCTCTGGGATGTTGCGGCGCAGCATACCGGCGCCCTGCTGCTCTGCGGGCATTCCAAGGGCGGCAATCTGGCCGTTTACGCGGCAGCGAACTGCGCACCGGCGATCCAGTCGCGCATTCTCGCCGTTTATAACTATGACGGGCCGGGTTTCCCCGAGTCCGTGCTGCGGCAGGCGGGCTATCAGGCGATCTGCGACCGCGTGCAGACCTTCGTGCCGCAGTCCTCCGTGATCGGGATGCTGCTCGGGCATGAGGAGCGATACACGGTCGTGCACAGCGCCCGGATGGGGATCTATCAGCACGACCTTTATTCCTGGGACGTCGAAAACGGGCATTTTGTCAGTCTGGAATCCGTGAATCAGAGGAGCCGCTTTATCGACACAACGCTCAAAGCGTGGCTCGCGTCGCTGACGCCCGCCGAGCGCGAGCGCTTCATCGACGCGGTGTTCTATCTGCTGGCGCAGACCAACGCCGAAACGCTGAGCGAGCTGAGCGAAAAGTGGTTCACAAATTCCAAAACCGTCCTGCGCGCGGCGAAGAGTCTGGACGAGCCGACGCACCGCGCCGTCACACTGGCGCTGCGGCAGCTTCTGCGGAGCACCTCGACCGGTCTGTCGCAGATCGTCAGCCTCAGCCGGGGCGCAAACGAATCGGAAAAGAGCTTGAAACGTGGAACAGACAACCCCTAAAGAAGCATTATTCACCTCGGCGCCGGTCGGCAGAGCCGTCGCGGCGCTGGCGCTGCCGACGGTCATCAGTCAGATCATCACCGTGGTCTATAACATGGCCGACACCTATTACATCGGCCAACTCAACGACCCGGATCAGGTTGCCGCCGCAACGGTCGCCATGCCGCTGTTCATGCTGATGACGGCGCAGGCCAACCTGTTCGGCGTCGGCGGCTCGAGCCTGATCTCGCGCTGCCTCGGCCTGAAAAACCGCGAAAAGGCGGCGCATACCGCCGCGTTCTGCATCTGGACGAGCGCGGCCGTCGCGCTGCTCTACGGCCTGCTGGCGCTGGCGCTGCGGCCGGTGCTGCTGCCGATCTTCGGCGCGGACGAGAAAACGCTGGGCTACAGCATGTCCTACGTGCTCTGGACGGTCGGCATCGGCGCCGTTCCGACGGTGCTCAGCGCCGAGCTGGCGCATCTGATTCGCGCCGAGGGCTATTCCCGGCAGGCGAGCATCGGCATCGCCTTCGGCGGCGTGCTGAACATGGCGCTCGACCCGCTGTTCATCTTTGTGTTCCGGCTGGAGATCACCGGTGCAGCCATCGCGACCATGCTTTCCAACGTCGCCGCGTTGTGTTATTTTCTGCTGTTTCTCCGCAAAATTCGCAGGGAATCGACCATCACGCTCTCGCCGAGGCAATATTCGCTGGGCGACGGCATTCCGGGAGAGGTGCTGGCCGTCGGTCTGCCGAGCTTTATGATCTCGACCATGGCGACCTTCTCGAACATCATGCTCAACAAGATCATCTCCGCCGACTCGAACGAGGCCATTGCAGGCATGGGCATTGCAAAAAAGATCGATCTGCTGGCCTTTGCCATTGCGCAGGGTCTGACGCAGGGCACACTCCCGCTGATCGGCTTCAACTATACCTCCGGCGACCGCAGGCGCATGATGGGCGTGATCCGCGCGCTGCTTTTCAGCTGCCTCGCCATCTCGCTCAGCGGCGCGCTGCTGCTGTTCTGGGAGGCCAAGCCGATCACGCGGCTGTTCATCGGCAACGCGAAAACCGTCGCCTTCGGCCGCACCTATCTGCGCATTCTGAGCATCGCCTGCCCGACGACCGCGCTGAATTTCTTCTGCATTACGGTCTTTCAGGCGACCGGCAAGAAGCTGCGCCCGGTGCTGCTGACCATGATGCGCAAGGGCGGGCTGGATGTGCCGCTGATGTTCGTGTTCGACAGGCTGCTCGGCACGGCTGGCGTCGCGTGGGCGACACCCGTCGCCGATGCCGCCGCGCTGGCGGTCGCAGCGGCCATGCTCGTGCCGTATTTGAAAAAGCTACTGGGCAATGCGGAAGGAGTACGAGGACGTGATGCGTAAACACTCTCTGCTCGATGAATTCGGTCAAAAAACGACAGCTGCCGTTTTGCGCATGGAGTTCGCCCGCTGCCAGGCGCAAGGAACCCTGAAAAGCGAGAAAAGCGTGTCCGTTTCCGTAAAAGTGAGAGACTTGCCGGATGAAGTGCTTACTGCGAATACAGTGGAGGGTGAATAATGGATAAAAAGAGAGTCGGTCAAATCAAAGAGCAATTTGACCTTGTGATACATAGCGACCAGGAGGCACATATTGAATTTTGGTATGCGCGTGACCTCATGACGCTTCTCGGCTATGAACGATGGGAGAACTTTGATAAGGCAATCGGACGCGCTATCGAATCCTGTGAAACCAGTGGAATAGAAGTATCGGATCATTTTCGTGAGGTCACGAAAATGATAACCGCTGGCAAAGGTGCGCAGCGATCGGTCAAGGATTACATGCTTACTCGTTACGCATGTTATTTGATTGCCCAAAACGGAGATTCTAAAAAAGAAGAAATTGCCTTTGCACAAAGTTATTTTGCCGTCCAGACTCGAAAGCAGGAGCTGATCGAAGAACGCATTTCTCTTATTGAGCGCACAGAAGCCAGAGGCAGACTGCGGGAATCCGAAAAACGGCTTTCACAGAATATTTATGAGCGTGGTGTGGATGACGCCGGGTTCGGACGCATTCGTTCGAAGGGTGACCGGGCTCTGTTTGGCGGTTACACGACGCAAGAAATGAAGGAGCGACTTGGGGTGAAAGACAATCGCCCACTGGCTGATTTCCTGCCGACGCTCTCCATTGCCGCAAAGAACCTTGCGGCAGAAATGACCAACTACAATGTTGAGGAAAAGGATCTTCAAGGCGAGCGGGCCATTACCGGAGAACATGTGCAAAACAATCGCTCCGTGCGGGATATGCTTGGACAGCGTGGCATTCAACCGGAGAATTTGCCTGCTGCAGAAGACATTAAAAAACTGGAGCGGCGTGTCAAATCTCAGGAGAGGAAACTGGCTGCGCAGTCCGGAAAGCTCCCTTGCGAAAGCGAGGAGGATAAATAATGGCTAACAAACTGGAACTGACCTGGTACGGCAAGGACGAGCCGATTCGGGTCGAGCCTCGTTTGCTGATTGAAAACACAGAGCTTTCTAACACCGCCGCCGATCCGGAGACGCAGAATATGCTGATTCATGGGGATAATCTACTGGCGTTGAAAGCGCTGGAGAGCAAATTTGCCGGACAGGTAAAGTGTATCTATATCGATCCGCCGTACAATACCGGCTCGGCATTTGAGCATTATGATGATAATCTGGAGCATAGCCAGTGGCTGAATTTGATGCGCCCCAGACTTGAGATTCTTTGGCGGCTTTTATCCGAAGATGGTAGCTTGTGGATCAGCATTGATGATGATGAGCAGGCGTATATGAAAGTTCTTTGTGATGAACTGTTTGGGCGTTCGAGCTTTATTGCATCGATCATTTGGCAAAAGCGTACATCTCCGGACATGAGAGCGGTCATTAGTGATGGACACGATTACGTCCTAGTTTATGCAAAAGATAAGGACTTGTTCAAGCAGGTACGAAACAGGCTTCCTTTGAGTGAAGAACAGCGGAAAAGCTACAAAAACCCGGATAATGATCCACGCGGTCCATGGACATCAACAGATTGCACTGCACAAGCAGGGCATGGCACGGCAGACCAGTTTTATATGCTAACTACACCAGTTGGGCGTGTGATAGAATTACCCAAAAGCCTTTGTTGGCGTTTTACAAAAGAACGTATGGAAGAAGAAATAGCCGCAGGGCGCATTTGGCTCGGAAAAGACGGGAATGGGGTGCCTCGTAAAAAAACATATTTAAAAGATAGCACTGGCGTTGTTCCTTGGACATTATGGATGAACAAAGAAGTGGGGCATAACCAAGAGGCAAAAAAAGAAAACAATGCCCTGTTCGGAAGTGACAACGCTTTTGATACCCCCAAGCCCGAGCGCCTCATTCAGCGCATCATCCATATTGCCTCCAATCCCGGCGACCTTGTTCTTGATTCTTTCCTCGGTTCCGGCACCACTGCTGCCGTCGCGCAGAAAATGGGGCGGCGTTGGATTGGCGTGGAAATGGGTAATCACGCCTATACCCATTGCAAAGTGCGCATGGATAAGGTCATTGCTGGGGAAGACCCCGGCGGCATTACCAAAGCACAGAATTGGCAAGGCGGCGGAGGGTACCGCTTCTATGAGGTTGCACCTACGCTCATTAACAAAGACCCCTTTGACGAATATGTCATCAACGAGGACTATGACGCCAATATGCTGGCAGCGGCGGTGGCTCTGCACGAGGGATTCCGCTATCAGCCGGATGGAGACCTGTTCTGGAAACAGTCTGTAGGCAACGAGAACAGCTACCTCTTTGTGACGACCCGCCACCTGAACAGCCCCTATCTGGACTCCATCAAGGACACCATGGAGGAGGGCGAGTATCTGATCATCGCTTGCCGTTCCTTTGACAGCGGACTGGACAAGGCTTACGATAATATCACAGTGAAGAAAATCCCGCAAATGCTGCTGGAACGCTGCGAGTTCGGCAAAGCAGATTACAACCTGAATATCGTACACCCGCCGGTGTATGATGACTGCGACGAGGAGGAAGAGGATGTCTAACGATTTTCCGCTCTATACCACAGACTATATCAGTGGCGTCATGTCTCTCCGCAAGCCGCAGACGCAATCATTGAAGATTCTTGAAGAAATCACCAACGCCGTACAGCTCCGCAAAGGTATGAATCTGAAAGCGGCACTGGGTGCTGTCCACGCTATGTATCCGATCTGCTCCGATTTTGAGCGAGACTTTATGTCCCTGACTTTTGCTCTGGCGACCGGCGTCGGCAAGACTCGTTTAATGGGAGCCTTTATCGCCTACCTCTACACACAGCACCATATCAGGAACTTTTTCGTGGTTGCTCCCAATACCACGATTTTTGAAAAACTCAAAAAGGATCTCAGTGATAACAACAGCGCCAAGTATGTGTTCAAGGGACTTGGCTGTTTCAGCACGCCGCCGCAGATCATTACGGATGACGATTACCGAGAAAAAACGCTCTCCCTGTTTGAATCCGATGTTCACATCTTCGTGTATAACATCGACAAATTCAACAAAGAGGGCGCAAATATGAAAAAGGTGAACGAGCTCATTGGGGACTCGTTCTATCAGGCGTTGTCCGACTTGCCGGATCTTGTGCTCATTATGGATGAGTCGCACCATTACCGGGCAGAAAAGGGGGCACAGGCGCTGAACGAGCTGCATCCGCTGCTGGGATTGGAGCTGACAGCAACACCGTTGGTGACCAAGGGGAGCAAGCAGGTGCCGTTCAAAAATGTGGTATATGAATACCCTCTGTCCAAGGCAATCGAGGACGGCTATACCCGCACACCCTATGCCGTGACCCGCTCGGACATTGATTTCTATAACTTCGGTGATGAACAGCTGGATAAAATGATGCTGCTGGACGGCATCACCTGCCACGAAAGCACAAAGCGCAAATTGGAAGTCTACGCTGCCAATCACGGTAAGCCTGTGGTGAAGCCGTTTATGCTCGTAGTTTGCAAGGATACGGATCACGCAGCCTGGGCAGAGCAATTCGTAAAGTCAGACGAATTCCGTGGTGGCGCATATCGCAACAAAACGATCATCGTCCACTCTAAGCAGAAAGGCGCAGAGACCGAAGCGAACACTCGTCTGCTTCTGGATGTGGAAAACCCGAAAAATCCGGTGGAGATCGTGATCCATGTCAATATGCTCAAAGAAGGCTGGGATGTCAACAACCTCTATACGATTGTCCCGCTCCGCACGGCGGCATCCAAGATTCTGCGGGAGCAGATGGTCGGTCGCGGTCTGCGCCTGCCCTATGGGGAGCGCACCGGTGATCGGGATGTGGATGCCGTCATGCTGACTGCCCATGATAAATTCAATGATATTCTGGCGGAGGCGCAGAAGGGTGATTCTATTTTTAAGGCTGGGAATGTCATTAAAGCAGAAGAAATCAAGCCCGAAGAAGTGGTCTATACTCAGCTGACAATAGAAACCGATCCGGATGCCGAGCTGGAAAAAGCGTATGCTCATACTCAAATTGAAAAGACGGATACCACGGATGCACTGTTCAAGAAGTCAACAGATTTGATCAAAGCAGAGGTTGAGCAGCACATTCAGCACACCCCGGCGCATACGGTCACCCCTGTGCAGGCACAGCAAATTGTAGAAGCGGTCAAACAGAAGGTCGCTGAGGATAAGGATCTGGGACAGACCTTCAAGGAGCATGAAATGCCGCTGGCAGCATGGATGCTCTACCAGACCGAGGAAACGCACAGAGCTGCCGTGAACAAATTTATTCCGATTCCCCGTATCAAGGTAACGGATGCCGGTGTTGAGGAATATGTGTTCGTAGACTTCGACTTGGACATGGCAGATTTTACCCATGTGCCGATCAAGAATGAGCTGCTCGTTCAGAATCTGGAGGATATGCAGGACCGACAGCGCATCAAGGGCGATGCAATCGATTTTGAGGGCTACAATCCGAAAAAGGTCATACTGGAGCAGCTGCGTGCAAAGCCGGAAATCGATTACGAAAAATGCTCCAAGCTGCTGTTCAAGCTGATCACACAAGTCTGCGACCACTACGAAATACAGTACGGCACCAATGGAATGCAAAACATCATTATGATGTATAAGCGTGATATTGGAAACAAGATCTATAAGCAAATGCTGCAGCACTTCTATTGCGAGAACGGCTTTTTGCAGGAAGAGGTCGTCGGCACAAGAGATTACAACCTGCAGCAGTCTTACAGCTGTGCCGAACGGGTTAATCTGTTCTCCGATGATTATACCGGGAATATCCAATCGGTTCTGTTTGAAGGTGTCAAGCGGGGCGTATTCAGCGCCGCCAAGTTTGACAGCCGCCCCGAACTGGTACTTGCACGGGTGTTGGAGACGGACGCCGATGTGCAGAACTGGCTTCGCCCTGCTCCACAGGAATTCAATATCACCTACAATCACGGGCATAACTATGAGCCGGA
The DNA here is from genome assembly GCA_900546415.1 of uncultured Eubacteriales bacterium. Lineage (GTDB taxonomy): Bacteria > Bacillota > Clostridia > Oscillospirales > Oscillospiraceae > JAZOXB01. Next base: position 20,345 of record URCY01000015.1, on the reverse strand, counting down.
TTTCGTTGTGGAGACCGACGATACGATTTATCTCGTGGAGATAAAGGGCGAGGACAAGCTCAGTGCCCCGGATGTTATCGCCAAGAAAAAGCGCGGTATCCAGTACTGCGAAGTTGCCTCTCGCTGGGGAAAGGCGAACGGCTATAAACAGTGGCGGTATCTGTTTATTCCGTCCAAGCAGGTTTTGCCAAATTCAAGTTTTATGCAGTTGGCGAAACGGTTTGAGGAAAACTGACACTGATGTGACAGAATGCCATCGATGCCGAATCGCATGAACGTAGAGATGCTCACGCGCTTCTAAAGTGTAGTTCTTTGTAAAAATGAGGCACATTGAAAAATGTCAGGGAGTTTATATGACAACAGAAGAATTCATTGATTATGTTGAAGAGCGAACATCCCCATTTACATTTTTAGAAAACGGTCGGGCACAGCTTTCTGAGCTGTTTAGAAAATACCCGGAATCGCTCCTGCAAGAGTGTGTAGACATTGGAATAAAGCGGTATTTCAGATACGAAAATGGAGAATTGACGCAAAAATCTGTATCTGAATTTCTAAACAAGCTCGGTGGAATTGCATATAACAAATCGCGCAGTCCGATAGATCAAGAACTTTGCCATATAAAAAATGTCTGTAAAAAGGCCTATCCCTACTGGAACGAGCGTCAAGGCGACGATATTTTGAGCCGGTATATACATGCTCTAAGAAATGCTCAATGGTCAGATAAACAGATTTTAGATGACCTGCAAAATGAAGTTAAAAGAGTTTGCACCTCAAGTCGTAACTGGACTGAGTGGTCAGGTACTATGGAGCAATGGATTACAGACATTGCGGGATGGGACAAGGACGACAGCTCAACCATTGTGGAAGCTGGGAGCATACTGCCGACCCAGATGTTTGAGAGTGTTTCCGCCAATATTCAATCTCTCTGCAAACAAATCAATGCAAGTTACGAACACAATCTCTATGATTGTACAGCCGTTATTATGCGGCGCTTGCTGGAGGGGCTGCTTGTATTGGCTTATCAAAGCCATGACATCGAGTCTGAAATAACGGAAAAATCCGGATGGCATCTTACGCTCGATAAAATTATAAAAAATGCTGCACAAAACAAGAAATTGGCTTTATCCGCAAACACGAAAAGAGATATGCCGTTATTTAAAGATATCGGTAATTTTTCTGCGCATAAGATTTGGTACAATTCGACAAAACAAGATATAGAGCCACATATTTTGAAATATCGTGTTATAATTGAGGAACTCATGTACAAGGCCGGCGTTAAATAAAAAAGAGGCCACATCTTCGGAATATTCCGCTGATGTGGCCTCTTCTTTTGTTCCGCTTGAAGCGAGCAGGTTTATGTCATTGTCTTCCTAAAATCCCTAAGTTCAACTCTCTGACGAGGGAGCTTTTTGCAAAATCAGCGTTCTTCTCGGAAATAGGGGATGCCCAGACCGGCGGGCGGCTGGTCTTCCTTTCTGCGGCGCAGCGAGACGGTGATCAGGACGATCAGCGTGAACAGATACGGCAGCATCTGGAAGATCTTATCCGAGCCGTTGAACAGGCCGGGGATCAGGAAATACAGCCAGGAGAGGATGCCGAACAGGTACGCGCCCCAGATGCAGCGCAGCGGCTTCCACGTTGCGAAGATGACCAGCGCGACGGCCAGCCAGCCGAGCGCCTCGATGGTGGAGCTGGTTTCCCAGAGGCCATCGATGTATTCCATGACGTAGAACGTGCCGCCGAGGCCGGAGATGCCGGCGCCGATGCAGGTGGAGAGATACTTGAATTTATTGACGTTCAGACCGGCAGCGTCTGCGGTCGCGGCGTTTTCGCCGACGGCGCGGAGGGACAGGCCGGTGCGCGTCTTGGTCAGGAAGTACCACAGAGCTATGGCCAGCAAAATGCCGAAGTAGACCATGAAGCCGTGGCGGAACAGCAGGGAGCCGATATTCAGCTTATCCGTCAGGCCGTCGAGCCACTGGACAAGCGGACGGATATAGGCCTTCATCGCGGCGCTCGTGTTGGTCGCGCAGACCGTGCCGACGCTGCCGAGGCTGCCGCCGATGTAGTTGCCGATGCCCGTGCCGAAGATCGTCAGGGTCAGGCCGGTCACGTTCTGGTTCGTGCGCAGGCTGATGGTCAGGAAGGCGTAGAGCAATCCGGCCAGAGCCGAGGCGGCAAAGCCGCAGAGCAGCGCGACCAGAACGCAGAGGATCGCATTCGGGCTGGCGAAGGCTGCCTCGAACTTCAGCGCACCGGCAAGGCTCGCAATCGCGCCGATGTACATGATGCCGGGAACGCCGAGGTTCAGGTTGCCGCCCTTTTCCGTCAGAACCTCACCCAGCGCGCCATAGAGAATGACCGTGCCGAAGGTGATGGAGAAGGAAAGCGTGGTTGAAAGCTTACCGATAAAATCAAGAAAACTCATTGAGGCTGACCTCCTTTGACGGAACGGCGGAACTTCACGCGATAATCCGCGAAGAATTCGCAGCCGAGGATGAAGAAGAGGATGATGCCGGTCAGGATCTTGGAGAAATAGTCGTTGAGCTGGAAGACCGACGCCATCTGCTTGCCCGCCAGCTCCATGAAGCAATAGAGCGCGGAGAAGACGATCATGAGGAACGGGTTGGTGTGCGACAGCCACGCGATGATGATCGCGGTGAAGCCGCGGCCGCCGGCGGTGTTTTCCGTCAGCGTGCGGGAGACGGCGGAGACGGCGAGGAAGCCCGCGAAGCCGCAGACGCCGCCGGAGAGCGCCATCGTGCGCACATAGACAACGGGGACGCGGATACCGGCATAGCGCGCGGTGTTCTCCGAATCGCCGACGACGGCGATCTCATAGCCGTGCTTCGTGTAGCGCAGGTAGGCCCACATGAGCACGACGACGAGCAGCACGATCACGACGACCCACATATAGTCCTTGTCGTTGAAATTCCCCGTGAACATTTCGCCGATCCAGCCCTTGTGCAGGCCGGCCGGATTCTTACTGTCGTTGATGATGCCGATCTTGACGGTGCCCTTCGTGCCCTCCCAGATCGTGCAGAAATACAGGACGATCTGCGTGGCGATGTAGTTCATCATCAGGGTGAAGAGCGTCTCATTGGCGTTCCACTTCGCCTTGAAGAAGCCGGGGATCATGCCCCAGATCGCGCCAAAGACGATGGCCAGCAGCGCCATGAGGATGAGCAGCGGAATGGACGGCAGCTTGTAGCAGAAGCGCATCAGGATCACGGCGCCGAGGCCGCCGATCAGGAGCTGACCCTCTGCGCCGACGTTCCAGAACCGCATCTTAAACGCCGGAGCAAGGCCGACGGCAATGCAGGTCAGCATCATGGTGCGCTGCAGGAACTCCCACATACGCTTCGGCGTGCCAAAGGAGCCTGCCACCATCTGCTGCAGCACGACGAACGGGCTGCGCCCGGTGGAGGCAAAGGACAGCAGCACACAGGCAAGCATCGCAATGAGCAGCGCGATCACGCGGATCAGAAGAGAAGACAGCGGACGAATGCCGTCCCGTTTGGAAATGCGGATCATTTTTCTTCCTCCCTTCTAAACTGGGTCATCAGCAGACCGATCTCCTCCTTGGTCGTGGAGGCCGCGTCCACAATGCCGCTGACCTGACCGCCGCAGAGCACCAGAATGCGGTCGCAAAGCTCCAGCAGAACGTCCAGATCCTCACCGACGTAAATGACGGCGACGCCCTTCATCTTCTGCTCGGTCAGCAGATTATAAATGGTGTAGGAGGTGTTGATGTCCAGCCCGCGCACGGCATAGGCCGTCATCAGCACGGTCGGGTTCGACGCGATCTCGCGGCCGACGAGCACCTTCTGCACGTTGCCGCCGGAGAGACGGCGGATCGGCGTGCGGTTGATGTCCGGCGTGACGACCTCAAGGTCTTCGACGATTTTCGCGGCGAGCGCCGTGGATTTCCGCTGATCGGCGAAAATGCCGGGGTTGTCGCGATAGGTACGCAGCTTGATGTTGTTGATGATGTTCATCGTGCCGACCAGACCCATGCCGAAGCGATCCTCGGGCACGAAGGAGAGCAGGATGCCGTTGTGGATGATGTCCAGCGGATCCATGCCGTTCAGGCGGATGTCCTTGCCCTCGGGCGAAATATAGCGGATCTCGCTGCCCGGCTCGAGCTTTTGCAGGCCGCCGATGGCCTCAAGCAGCTCCTTCTGACCGGAGCCGGCGACGCCCGCAATGCCGAGGATCTCGCCGCCCATTGCCGTGAAGCTGACATTGTCAAGCTTCTTGACGCCTTCCTTATCCAGAACGGTCAGGCCGCTGACGGTCAGGCGCTCCTTCAATTGCTCGTTTTTCGGACGGTCGATGTTCAGCGAAACGCTGTGGCCGACCATCATGTCCGTCAGGGACTGCTGCGTCGCCTGCGCGGTGTCCACGCAGCCGATGTACTGTCCCTTGCGCAGCACGGCGACGCGATCCGAAACGGAGAGCACCTCGTGCAGCTTGTGGGTGATGATAATGATCGCCTTGCCGTCGGCCTTCATGTTCCGCATAACAGCAAAGAGCTTGTCCGTCTCCTGCGGCGTCAGGACGGCCGTCGGCTCGTCGAGGATCAGAATGTCCGCGCCGCGGTAGAGCACCTTGACGATCTCGACGGTCTGCTTCTGCGAGACGGACATATCATAGACCTTTTGGTCGGGGTCGATCTCGAAGCCGTAGCGGTCGGCGATCTCGCGCACCGCCTTACGCACGGAGCTGCGGTCGAGCTTGCCCTTCTCGCCCTCGAGGCCGAGAATGATGTTTTCGGCAGCGGAGAAGACGTCGACCAGCTTGAAATGCTGGTGGATCATACCGATGCCAAGGTGGAAGGAGTCCTTCGGCGAACGAATGTCCGCGCGCTCCCCGTTGACGAAGATTTCGCCCTCGTCTGGATAATAGATGCCGCCGAGCATGTTCATCAGCGTGGTTTTGCCGCTGCCGTTTTCGCCGAGCAGCGACAGGATCTCGCCCTTGCGAAGCTGGAGGTCGACCCCGTTGTTCGCAACGACAGAGCCGAAACGCTTGGTGATGTTGTGCAGCTCAATGGCATATTCCGAGCCGACAGCGCCTTCCGGCTTGTTGTTTTGGACAGTATTCAAGGCTGTCATCCTTTCCAATCTGAGTCTAAAAATCAGTGCCGGTTGCTCAGGCAGTCAGATCATCCTGCCTGAAAGCGAGAAACGGTGAGGGAGCCGCTTGCGCAGCTCCCTCTGTGATGCAATCGATCAGTCCGGCACCGGCGCCGTCGATCCCTATGTATGAGCGGGAGCAGGAGTCCGGCCGCCGGAGCGGCGCGGTTGGCTCAAGTTGCTTCGGTCAGAAATCAGTTCGATGCGTTCAGCTCGGTGATGCCGTCGATTCTCAGAATGAACGACGGAGCGGACTGGAAGTAGGACTCGTGATAGTAGCCGTCGATGATGGCCTCGTCGGTGTCGTTGACCCAGTCGCCGTCGGAGTCGGTCGCGAACGCGCTGGTCACCTTTTCGCCCTTAACGGTGAAGGTGGAGGTGTCGAACACGTGCAGCTTGCCTTCCTTGAGCTGAGCAATGACCTCGTCGACCTTCTCCTGCGTGCCGGGGGCGACGTTCGGGCCGAGCTTGGTCAGAGCCACTGCGTCCTCGCTGAAGCCCTCTGCCCAGTTGGTCTCGATCTTCTCGCCCTTCATATGGGCGCCGATCGCATAGGTGTAGTAAACGCCCCACTCGTTGGTCGGGGAGACCAGAGCGGCATTCGGAGCGGCGGTCAGCATGTCGATGTTATAGCCGACGGAGTAGACCGTGGTGCCCGCGTTGAGCGCGGCCTCGCAGGCGGAGGGAGCGCCGGTGGAGTCGGCGTGCTGGCCGATGATGACGCAGCCGTCGCCGATCAGCTGCTCTGCTGCGGCCTTCTCGGCGGTGATGTCAAACCAGGAGCTGGTGTAGAGAACGTCCATCGTGACGTCGGGGCAGACAGACTGGATGCCGAGGAAGAACGCGGTGTAGCCGGAGATGACCTCTGCATAAGCATAGGCGCCGACGTAGCCGACCTTGACCTTGCCGTCCTTCATGTTCTTGTCGGTGAGCTTGCCCTCTTCCTTGAGCTGGTTGATCTTCAGACCGGCAACGACGCCAGCGGCGTAGCGGGCTTCATAGATCTTCGTGAATGCGTTGTGGAAGTTGGCAAGGCCGGACTTCTTCGCGGTGTCGCCGGTCATGGCGACGATCTCCACATTGGGATTCTGCTCAGCCGCGGTCTTTGCATAGTCCTGATGGCCATAGGAGTTCGTGAAGACGAGCGTGCAGCCCTGGTCGATGCAGTCCTCAATTGCGGTCTTGCAGGTTTCGTCTTCGGGAATCGCATACTTCCAGACGACGTTGTCCGTGTCGGACAGGCCGAGGTTCTTGCAGGCTTCTTTGATGCCGTTGATGTGCGCAAGGGTATAGCCTTCGTTTTCGTCGCCGACGAGCACGACGCCGACTTTGACGTCCTTCTTTTCGCCGCCGTCGTCGGACGTTTTCTCGCCGCAGCCGGCAAACAGGCAGGCGATCATCGCAAGTGCCAGGATCATTGCCAAGATCTTTTTCATTTTCGTTCCTCCTAATTCAATTTTGTTGTTGTATCGTGCGGATAACTCGTCCGTACAACAACATAATACACAAAAATTTCAAAATAAACAATCCCTTTTTGGAAAAAAAGCACGTCGAAAATAATTTTTGTCAGTATCTCATAAATTTTTAGGTTCAAAAATGAACAATGTGACGAAATTCTTTTTGTTCGGCCATTGCGAATGGTCTTGATTTTATAATTCTTTACGTGTTTGTTTTAGTGTAGCATTTAAATTTCGCTTTATAATACATTTTAGCGATCCGCGTACAGCATCTTGACGGCGTTCCCAACGCAGGGTATAATCAAGACGAGCCCACCCGAAATTTCGCGAAGGAGGCGACCTCCATGTGCACGAAGGCGCTCCCCTTTCGGCTGATGGCCCTGCTCGTGCTTGCAGGCTTTTACGCCGTTTATTTCATCAAAATGCTGCGCCAGCGGCGGCGCGGCATCCGCACAAACCAGATCGGCCGCCGCAGAGAAAAGATGCTGCACCGCGTTGAGCTGCTGATGAAATGCGCCACCTACGCCGTCGTTCCGGCGCAGCTGCTCTCCGTTGCGCTCGACTGGAGCCTGCTCCCGTGCGGTCTGCGCCTCGCGGGCTTCGCGGTCGGCCTGCTCGGCGACGGCATTTTCCTCGCCGCCGTGCTCTGCATGAAGGACAGCTGGCGCGCCGGGATTCCGGAAAACGACCGGACAAGCATCGTGACCACCGGAATTTACGCCGTCAGCCGGAATCCCGCGTTTTTGGGCTTCGATCTGATGTATCTCGGCGTGCTGCTGCTTTTCTGCAATCCCCTGACGGCCGCGCTCAGCATTTTCGCGGCGGTCATGCTGCATCTGCAAATTTTGCAGGAGGAGCGATATCTCCCCACGGTCTTCGGCGCGGAATACGCCGCCTATCGCCGCCGCGTGCGCCGGTATTTTGGGCGCAGACGCAGCTGACGCGGGGGCATTTCTGTATTTATACTAAAAAATCGTCTGGAGTGGTATCTTAACCGCGATGAACCACGCCGAAAGGAGCATTTCCATGAAAATCGGATTCGACAACGAAAAATATCTGACGCTGCAGGCCGAGCAGATCCGCAGGCGCCGCGCGCAATTCGGCGACAAGCTCTATCTGGAGTTCGGCGGCAAGCTGTTCGACGATTACCACGCCGCGCGCGTCCTGCCCGGCTTTCAGCCGGACAGCAAGCTGCGGATGCTCTCGACGCTCAGGGACGAGGTCGAGCTGGTCATCGCCATCCGCGCGGCCGACATCGAAACGAGCAAGCTGCGCGGCGACCTTGGCATCAGCTACGGCGACGAGGTGCTGCGCCTGACGGACGTGTTCCGCGAGCTGGGCTTTTATGTCGGCTCGGTGGTCGTCACGCAGTATGCCGGGCAGCCCGCCGCCGACGCCTTTCTCGCGCGGCTGACGGCGCTGGGCGTGAAATGCTATCGCCACTACCCCATTGCCGGCTATCCTTCGAACCCGGCGCACATCGTCTCCGAGGCCGGTCTGGGGCGCAACGATTATATCGAGACGAGCCGTCCCATCGTGGTCGTCACCGCGCCCGGCCCGGGCAGCGGCAAAATGGCCACCTGCCTGAGCCAGCTCTATCACGAGCACCGGCGCGGCATTCGCGCGGGCTACGCCAAATACGAGACCTTCCCGATCTGGAACCTGCCGCTCAAGCACCCCGTCAATCTGGCCTATGAGGCCGCGACGGCCGATCTGGCCGACGTGAATATGATCGACCCCTTCCATCTGGAAGCCTATGGCCGGACGACCGTCAATTATAACCGCGACGTTGAGATTTTCCCGGTGCTCAACGCCATGTTTGAGCGCATTCAGGGCAGCTCGCCCTATCGCTCCCCGACGGACATGGGTGTGAACATGGCGGGCTTCGCCATTTCGGACGACACGGTCTGTCAGGAGGCCTCGCGCATGGAGATCCTCCGGCGCTATTACGCCGGTCTGGTCGACCGCGCGAAGGGCAAATGCGGCGACGAGGTCGTGCGCAAGCTGGAGCTGGTCATGCAGCAGGCGCAGGTGACGCCCGCGCTCTGCCCGGCCGTGCAGGCCGCGCTCGACAGGGCCGCCGCGACCGGCGCGCCCGCCGGGGCAATGCAGCTGCCGGACGGCCGTCTGGTCACGGGCAAGACCAGCTCTCTGCTCGGCCCGTCGGCCGCAATGCTGCTCAACGCCGTGAAGCTTCTGGCCGGGATCGACGACGGGCTGAATCTGCTGCCGCCGTCGATCATCGCGCCGATCAGCGACATGAAAACCAAGCATCTGGGACACCGCAATCCCCGGCTGCATTCCGACGAGGTGCTCATCGCGCTGTCGATCTCAGCCGTGACGAATCCGCTGGCCGAGCGCGTGCTGGCGCAGCTCGACGCCCTGCGCGGGAGCGAGGCGCATTTTTCCGTCATTCTCTCCGAGGAGGACGCGAACCTCTATCGCCGCCTCGGCATCCATGTGAGCAGCGAGCCGAAATACGAGATCCCGCGGCTCTATCATAAATAACGCGCGCTCATAAGCGGCAGCGCCCCGCGCCGGCATGACCGCGCAGGGAAATTTGCTCTTCGAGCAAGTGAAATATGCTGATGCATGTGAAATATGCTGATGCATGTGAAATGCGGGCTAATGCCCGCGTGAAATGGCGCTTCTCAAGAAGCGCCGTGGCGGTGTCCCTGCGGGACAGATTAAAATTTCTGGATTTTGTCGTTTTCTGTCCCCGTACTTTGCCACGGGATGCCATACCTTCAACTTTAAGATTGCCACGGCCGCGATGCGGCCCCGCAATGACACGAAAATGGTAGGTTTTTACGAAAACCTACCATTTTTGCAACCGATATATTTGAATTTGCCTCGGATGGACACCGCAACGGTGTTTCCTTCGAGGCATCATTTTACGCGGATGCAAGTCCGCATTTCGCGTGTGTCAGCACATTTCGCTCGAAGCGCAAATTTCCCTGCAAAGCCGGCGCTCAGTACATCGAAGCGTAGAACAGCAGCGAGAGCAGGATGCACAGCGCGACGCCGACGAGCGCAAGGATACCGGTCACGCGGCCGGCCGTGGCTGTCCCGCCGCCCTTATAGACGTTCGGCTCGAGACGGACGCTGCGGCGCGCCTTCACGCCGAAAACAATGGCCAGCACGCCGAGAACGGTCGCGATCACACCGGCACAGATCGCAAAGAAGCCGCACACATTATAGGCCAGCTCCGCCGCGCGAAGCAGCTCCTTGCCGGTCACTCTGCGGTTCATGACCGAGAGGTCAAACGTGCCCTGCTCGAGCGCAAACGGGATCGCCCAGAACGTCACGGTGAACGTAAACGTCGTAAAATTCACAAGCATCGCGAGGATACCGAGGATCAGCGAGGCAATGCTGCCGCGCGCGTTTTTCTTCTCGGCGGCGGGCTGCGCCGTCATATACGGGCTGTTCACCGGCTGCGCCCCGTAGGGGTCGTTTGCCGGACGCGCCCCGTAGGGGTCGTTCACCGGCTGCGTGCCGTAGGGACGGCTGTAATAATAGGGCGACTCCACCTGCTGGTACCCCTGCTCCCGCTGCGGCTGCTGCGCGGGCTGTTCCGGGATCGGCTGCTGCGCGGGCTGTTCCGGGATCGGCTGCTGCAGCTGCTCGAGCGGCGCGCCGCAGTTCGTGCAGAACTTGCTGCCCTCCGGATTTTCTGCGTTGCATTTCGGACAGATCATATGATTTTCTCCTTTTTTATACAAATTTCTGTGTCAGAACGTCGACCATGCCGCGCGTGGTCAGGCGCAGCGCCGGGATCACGGGAAGCGACATGAACGACAGCGTCATAAAGGGGTCGACGCCCCGGTTGACGCCCAGCGCAAAAGCCGCCTCCTTCGCCCGCTCAAGCGCGTCGTTGACTGCCGTCAGCGGTGCCTCGCTCATCAGCCCGGCAATCTCCAGCACGACCTCGCCGCGCACCGCGCCGTCCTCCGCAACGACGATGCCGCCGCGATTTTCCACCACGCGGTTGACCGCCGCCGCAAGATCGGCGTCGTTCGTGCCGACGGCAATGATGTTATGCGAATCGTGCGAGATCGACGTGGCGACCGCGCCGCGCTTGAGCCCATAGCCCTGCAAATAGCCCAGCCCGATGTGGCCGGTGCCCTTGTGGCGCTCGACCACGGCGATTTTCAGAATATCGCGCTCCGGATCCACGCCCTCGGCGTAGCCGTTGTCGGTCGAGACGATCTCCCCGGGCACCATGCCGATCACGGCGCGGCGCCCCGCGCCCGCGAAGTCCTCCGGACGCAGCCGTCTCACGCGGAAGGTATCGTGCGCCTCGGCGCTCAGCTCCCCCGACGGCTCCGAGGCCGCGAAAGCGCAGAGCGCGCCGTTTTCATAGGTCACGCAGCCGTCCTTGAGCACCGTCTGCACCTCGAAATGCTCGAACGAATCGATGATCGCAAGGTCGGCCCGGTAGCCCGGCGCGACCGCGCCATGCTCCGTCAGACCGAAGTATTCCGCCGGATTCCGCGTCGCAGCCGTGACCGCCGTGATCGGGTCGACGCCGCGCGCAATCGCTTTTTTGATGATATAGTCGATGTGCCCCAGCTTCAGCAGGTCGACGGGGTGCTTGTCGTCCGTGCAGAGCATACAGCGCTCCGCGCCCGGCTGCTTGAGCAGGTCGACCAGCGCCTCGAGGTTCTTCGCCGCCGTGCCGTCGCGGATCATGATGTACTGCCCGGCGCGCAGCTTCTCGCGCGCGTCGTCGATGGCAAAGCACTCGTGGTCGGAACGGACGCCCGCCGCCGCATAGGCCTGTAAATCGCCGCCGGAAAGCCCCGGCGCGTGGCCGTCGATGCGCTTGCCGTGCAGCCGCGCGGCCGCGAGCTTGGCAAGAACCGCCTCATCCGCGGCGCAGACGCCGACATAGTTCATCATTTCCGCCAATCCAAGCACGCGCGGATGCGCGTAGAAGCGGTCGATGGCAAACCAGTCCAGCTCCGCCCCGGCCTCGTCGAGCGGCGTCGACGGGACGCAGCTCGGAAGCATAAAGAACACGTCGATCGGCAGGCGCTCGGTCGCCTCGAGCATATATTCGATGCCGTCCGTGCCCATGACGTTGGTGATCTCGTGCGGATCGGTGACGATCGCAGTCGTTCCGTGCGGCACGACCGCCCGCGCGAATTCCCGCGGCACGGAGAGGGACGATTCGATGTGGATGTGCGCGTCCAGAAATCCCGGGCAGACGATCCTCCCGGAGACGTCGAGTTCTTTTTCGCCGTCGTATTTCCCGATGCCCGCGATTTTGCCGCAGGCGATCGCGATGTCGCCCGTGCAGAGCTCATGTGTGAACACATTGACATAACGCGCGTTTTTGAGCACCAGCTCGGCGCGTCTGCGCCCGGCCGCCGTTTCGACCAGACGGCGCTCCTCGTCGGTTTTTTGCCGGAGTGCAGCGTAGTTCAGTTCCCGCTTTCCAGCCATGGCTTTCGGCCCCTTTCCGTATTTTTATGGATCATATTCAGTATACCATAAATTTGCACGGTTTTCCAGCGCCAAAGTAACCAAAAAATCCGCCGCGTTTTTGGTTGCTCTACGCGGGCGAACGTGATATAATAGACCCCGCTGACCGGGCGGCCGCGCCCGGCGTCCGGAGGAAATCATGAAAACACTGTTACACATCTGCTGCGCGCCCTGCGCCAATCAATGCATCGACGCGCTGCGTCAGGAGGGCGTCGAGCTGACGGGCTTCTGGTACAACCCGAATATCCACCCCTTCACGGAATACCGCGCACGGCGCAACTGCGTGCGCGAATATGCCGCAGCGGTCAGTCTGCCGCTGCTCGAGCGCGACGAATACGCCCTGCGCCCCTTCGTCCGCGCCGTTGCGGACGATCTGGCCAATCGCTGCGTGAAATGCTACGAGTTCCGTCTGTTTGCCGCTGCCGAAGCCGCCGCCGCGGGCGGCTTTGACAGCTTCACCTCCTCGCTCTTCATCAGCCCCTATCAGCAGCACGAGCTGATGCGCGAGGTTGCCGAGCGCGCCGCCGACGCGTTCCATGTCCGGTTTCTCTACCGCGACTTCCGGCCGCTCTTCCGCGCCGGGCAGGAGCGCGCCCGCGAGCTGGGGCTTTATATGCAGAAATACTGCGGCTGCGTCTTCTCCGAGGAGGAGCGCTACCTCAAGCCAAGCAAGCGGATCCCGTGAGCACGGCAAGGCTGCGCAGCGAAATTTGGCCTTTGGCCGGGTGAAAGATACTGCGCACGGGAAATGCGGGCTTGCGTCCGCGTGAAATGGCGCTTTGGGAGAAGCGCCGTTGCGGTGTGTCGCTGCGGAACAGATTAAAGCATTCCGATTTAGAAACTGGCAGGTTTTTTCATAAAATCTGCCAGTTTTCTGTCATTGCGAGGAGGGCGTGTGCGCCCGACGCGGCAATCTTTAACGATGCGATTTGTCATTCCGAAACGAAATATGGTTGCGCGAAACGAAACAGGACCTTGGAATAAAGAGAGAGAAAGCGGAATGAAGCGACGAATCCCATTTTTTGTGATAGGGATTTCTTCTTGTTTCGTGCTCCCGCGTTTCGTTCCGAGATGCCATACCTTCGGCTTAAAGATTGCCGCGTCGCTGCGCTCCTCGCAATGACACAAATTTGGAGCGTTTTTATTTGGAAAACAGACGTTTTTTGTTTTATGCGGTTATTTTTTGCGCGGTGTCGCCCCGCATCGTTTTTCAAACGTTTTGTTCCGGAAATCGTTCCGTTTTCCCGCAAAACCTTTTGGAGCCACCGGCACTGCCGGTGGTTTTCTTGCTACAAGGAAAAGCCTTGGCGACTGTTTTTTGCAGTTTTTACTGCTACAGCACCAAGGCTTTTTCTTTTTTAGGGGCTGTATTTTGCTACAGCTCCATTTTGTTTGCGTTCAGACATTTATTAGCACAACCAGTGCGTCGGCGCGCATTTTGGAACGTCAGCACAATGCGGGGCATAATCCGGGATCCGGAAGGGCACGGAAGAGGCCTGGGGGAAAAATCCCGTAAATTGCAGTGCCGAACACATAAATGTTGCATATTTAACAAAAATGACAGCTATACGTTGGCTAAAACAGAAAATTCCCAAACACACGCCATTTTGTGTTGACATTATAACATTTTTGTGTGATAATTAGAACACAAGGGCGAGGCACTTGCCCAAATTTTGATTGGAGGGTCACAAAATGAAAACCATGAAACACGTTTTAGCACTGCTTCTTGCACTCACGCTGGTGTGCACTCTGCTTGCCGGATGCGGCACCAAGAAAATCGAGACTGATCCGGCAACCCAGACCGGAACGCAGTCGGAAAGCGGTGAAAAGACCGTCAAGATCGGCCTGATCGTCGGCACGGGCGGCCTCGGCGACCAGAACTTCAACGACCTTGCCTATAACGGCCTGCTTGAAGCGCAGAAGCTCTACGGCATTGAGTTTGACTATTCCGAGCCGCAGTCCGCCTCGGACTACGCCTCCTACATCACGCAGTATGCCGAGGACGGCTCCTATGACCTCATCATGCTCAACGCCTCCGAAGCCGAATCTGCTCTGGAGGAACTGGCTCCGAAGTACCCCGACCAGAAGTTCTCGATCATCGATACCATGGTCGACTGTGAAAACGTGATGAGCATCGTTAAGGACTTCCGTGACTATCCGTTCCTCGGCGGCTATCTGGCCGGCATCATGACCACCCACCCGGCTCTGCAGAACGCGAACCCCGAGGCCAACGTCGGCATCTCTCTGGGCGTTGACTCCGAGCTGTTCCAGAGCGGCGCGCTCGGCTACAAGGCCGGTGCCATGCTGGCAAATCCCGAGACGGTCGTTCAGGTCGGCATCGTCGGCAGCTTTGCAGACCCTGCAACGGCGAAGGAATCAGCGAAGATGATGTATGACAACGGCGCGGACATCATCATGAACCTCAACGGCGGCTCCTCTCTCGGCGTGTTCAATCAGGCTGAGGAATCCAACCTGTATTCGATCGGCGTTGCAACGAACCAGAACCCGATTGCGCCGGACGTCATCATCGGCTCCTGCACGGAGAACCTCGGCGGCGCCGTGGTCGACATCTGCAAGCAGCTTATCGACGGCACCTGGAAGGGCGGCGTTATGGAAGTGAGCATCAGCACCGGTTATTTTGACATTGTTTATGACGGAAGCAACCTTGAGATCCCGCAGGACGTCAAGGACGCGGTCGCCGCTGTGCGCGACGCGGTCAAGGACGGCACGCTGACTCTCCCGACCAGCGAGGACGAGCTGGAGAGCTGGGTCGCCGAGCATTCCAATTTCAGGTACACGAAATAATGAAATACACTTCGCGTAGGCGAAAGAAATTCTGAATGGTCGACGCTGGAGGAAACAATTTATGATTGAAATGAAGCATATCGTAAAGACATATCCCAGCGTTAAAGCGTTGGACGATGTGTCGTTTACCCTGCACCCGGGCGAGATCCACGCGTTGCTTGGTGAAAACGGCGCTGGAAAATCCACACTCATGAAGGTGCTCTACGGCATGACCCAGCCGGACGCCGGAACGATCGAGCTTGACGGAAGGACACAGTCCTTCCACAAGCCGAGCGACGCGATTGCGGCGGGCATCGGAATGGTGCACCAGCATTTCATGCTGGCCGGTGCGCTGACGGTCACGGAGAACGTGATCGTCGGCGCCGAGCCGGGCACGGCCGCCGCAGTGGACTATAAGGCTGCGGCAAAGATCGTGGCGGAGATGATCGAGCGCTTTTCCTTCACGGTGCAGCCGGATAAGAAAGTGAGCACGCTGCCTATCGGCGAAATGCAGCAGGTCGAGATCCTGAAGCTGCTCTTCCGTGGCGCTTCCACCCTGATTCTTGACGAGCCGACCGCAGTTCTCTCTCCGATCGAGGTGGATCGGCTCTTTGAGGTGCTTCGGGGGCTGAAGGCGCAGGGCAAAAGCTGCGTGATCATCACGCACAAGCTCTACGAGGTGCTGCAGATTGCCGATCGCATCACGATCATGCGCAACGGTGTGGTGACCGGACATGTGGAGTCGGGGCAAATGCAGGAGATCTCCGCTGATCAACTGGCAGAATATATGGTCGGACGTGCGCTTGTGCAGCCCGTCCGGCGCTCGGGGAAGCAGTCTGACGAGGTTCGGCTTCGTCTTCGGGATCTGAACTACTCGGTTAAAAAGCAGAAGCTTTTGGACAATGTCTGTCTGGACATTCACGCCGGAGAGATTCTCGGCATCGCCGGTGTCGAGGGCAACGGCCAGAGCGAGCTTGTGAAGATTCTGACGGGCAACCTGAAGCCGGACTCCATGGAGCTTCTGCTCGACGGCGAGCCGCTCTGCGGCAACGCAAAATCGTTCCTCCGCAGCGGCGTCGGACATATTCCTGAGGATCGGCTGAAATATGCGGTCGCCGAGGATATGACGATCGAGGAAAACCTGATCCTCGGCTACGAGGATACGAAGGATTTCTGCAGGCGCGGCCTTCTGCGCCACGGAAAAATCCAAAAGACCGCGAAGGAGCGCTTGGAGAAATACCACATCAAGGCTGCGGGCAGCAAGAGCACAATCCGCCAGCTTTCCGGCGGCAATCAGCAGAAGGTCGTCATCGCGCGCGTGTTCGAGGCTGCGCCGAAGGTGATGATCTGCTCGCAGCTCACGCGCGGTGTCGACATCGGCGCCAGCGAGTATTTCTATCAATTGCTGCACGCCTACAGCGAGAAGGGGAACGCGGTTCTGCTGGTCTCCTCCGACCTGCAGGAGGTGCTCGCGCACAGCGACACAGTGGGCGTGATGTATCACGGCAGACTGAGCACCTGCCGCCCCGCCGGGTCGTACACCATGCAGTCAATTGGCCTTCTGATGGTCGGCGGAAAGGAAGGGAGTGAGGAAGCATGAGCGGAGCGAAGAAAAAAGCAACAAACTATTGCCTCGCGATCGTGCTGGCACTTCTGACCGGCGGGCTTTTGTTTCTTCTGTGCGGATACGACCCGTTTGCGGTCTATGCCGCCATTTTGAAGGGCGGCCTCGGCAGCAAAAATGCCATTGTGACGTCCCTCACGCAGGCGCTTCCGCTGATGTTTATGGGTCTTGCCTATATCATCGGCGTGAAGGCCGGCATGATCAACATCGGAACAGAGGGTCAGCTTTACGCCGGGGCGATGGTCGCTGCCATGATCGCGCCCAAGCTGACCGCCCTGCCGGGCTTTCTCGGGCTGCTTCACCATTGCCGGTGAGCGGGTCAGAGCGCCCCAGTTCTTGGGAATCAACTCGAACGAAGAATAGGAGAAAGCTATGTTACTTCAGAACGTAAAAGAGTCCGTCGAGCTGATCTGCTCAAGGACGGATAAACGCCCTCAGATCGCGCTGATCCTCGGTTCCGGTCTCGGCGGCATCGCCGAGATGATGGAGCAGGTCACCACGATTCCCTACAGCGAGATCCCGCACTTCTCCGTTTCGACCGCGCCGGGGCACAACGGCCGCCTGCTGATTGGCTCGATCTGCGGCAAGGATGTGCTTTGTATGCAGGGACGTCTGCATTATTTCGAGGGCTACTCCATGCAGCAGATCACCTATCCCATCCGCGTGATGAAGGAGCTCGGCGTGCGCAAGCTGCTCGTTACGAACTCCAGCGGCGGCATCGACACGTCCTTCGTGCCCGGCGACCTGATGCTCATTGAGGATCACATCAATCTGCTCGGCTACAATCCCCTCATCGGGCCGAACGAGGATGCCTTTGGCGTCCGCTTCCCCGATATGACGGAGGCCTACAGCAAGGAAATGCGCAAATGCATCGGGCAGGCGGCTGACGAGCTTGGCATCGCGCTCAAGCGCGGCGTCTACTGCGCCTTTACCGGCCCGAGCTATGAGACACCGGCGGAGATCCGAATGCTGCGCGCAATGGGCGCAAGTGCGGTCGGCATGTCGACCGTTCCCGAGGTCATCGTCGCAAACCATTGCGGGCTTCAGGTCGCGGCGGTGAGCTGTATTTCAAATATGGCTGCCGGCATTCTCAACCAGCCGCTGACGAGTGAAGAGGTGCTCGAGACCGCCGACATTGTCAAGGAAAAATTTATTGGGCTGCTTTCGGCAGCAGTGAAGTTACTATGAACGAAAAAGAAAAGCTGCAGCAGCTGTTAAAAATGAACGACATCTGCCTGTTCGTGAAGGATTTTGACCGCGCCGTCAAGTTCTATACCGAGGTGTTCGGCATGGAATGCACGTTCCTCCGCCGCGGTCCGACGCACGGGGACTATGCCATGTTCCGCTTCTGCGGCACGGAGCTGACGCTCTGGAGCCGCGATGGGATCAACGAGATCCTCGGAGAGGACTTCTTGCACGGCACCGGCAGCTGCTTTATGATTGCCATCCGTGTTGCGGAGCACAAAAATGTGGATGAGCTTGCCGAGCTGCTGATTGCTCGGGGGGCAAAATGCCTGAAGGCACCGGAAACCTACCCGTTCGGCTTCCGTGCATGCTATTTTACCGATTGCGAAAATTACGTCTGGGAAATTTTTTCGTGAACACCGGCTTGAAGCTCCGCTTCAAGCCACAATCGTGGAAGGAGAAATATTGTTATGCTAACTGTTCGTGAATTTGCAAAGCATCTGGATCTTGCTTATCTTTCGCCGAATCTTCAGAAGAAGGATATTCTCGAGGCCTGCGAGATCGCCAAGAAATACCATCTCAATGCCGTCAACGTAAACTCCTGCTGGGGCCAGCTCGTCATCGAGCAGCTCAAGGGGAGCGACGTCGGCCCGAGTGCCGTTATCGGCTTCCCCTACGGCGCCATGTCCACCTCCTCCAAGCTGCATGAGCTGCAGGAAATGGTCGACCTCGGCTGCACCGCTTGCGACATGGTCGTCAACATCGGCGCGGTCAAGGACGGTGACTGGGAGCTGGTTCGCCATGAGGTCTCCGAGTTTGTGCGCATCTGCGGCGCAGGCTGCGACACGAAGCTGATCTTTGAGGTCGGCTTCCTGACCGACGAGGAAATTGCGAAGCTGACGCGCCTTGCCTGCGAATGCGGTGTTACCTACGTGAAGACTGCGACCGGCTCGCAGGCCTTCCCGACGGACGCGCAGGTGGAGATCATGCATCGGAATCTTTCCGGTAATACCCGGATTAAGGTCTCCGGCGTTCCGAGAACCTTCACGCTGGCTGCGGTGCTCTACATGATCGAGAACCTCGACGTTGCGCTCTGCGGAACGCGCAGCGCCGGCAAGCTCGTCGAACAGTATGCTGCCTATCTCGAGGCGCGCGAGGGGGACGGTGAGGGCAAATGATCCATTACACGCTGGCCTCTCTGCTGGAAAAGAACACAACGGTGGTGCCCGGCGACGAGAGCTTCGTCCGTCGCGCGCTGCATAAGGAACTTTCGCAGGACGAATTTTCCCTCCTGCGCACCTGCGTGCGTCATATCGGCGTGACCGAGCGCTTCCGCGATGTGCTGAGAACCTTCCCCGTGGCCGAGAACGAGACCCCGGCGGGCTTCGAGATCCGTTACGAGCTTGCACCGGACGGGCTGCTCAACATCGACCTCAAGCGCAACATTTCCTATGACAAGAACGGCGAAAAGCGCCCGACCAAGTTTATCTACTCCGCCGATTCGGCCAATCCCTATGAAATCGCGCCCATCAAGGATCTCATCGGCAACCTGACCTGCAATCCCGGCATCATCTACGACCTGTTTATCAACAATCCCGAGGCAAACGTCGGCCACAAGTATCACACGCGCGACGAGGTCATGAAGGACATCGCCGATCTGCTCGGTCCCGGCTGCGACATCAGCGTCGAGCTGAACAATCCCTTCGCTGATTTCAGCGCAATCCTTGAAGAAGCGCAGAAGTTCAGAGAGATGTTCTCGGAATACCGCATGGTCATCAAGGTGCCGCATACCGGCCCGGTCAACGCGAGCAACGTCGGCCAGCTCCTGACGGGGGACCAAAAGCTCTCCACCCGCTGGAATCAGGCCGCAACGGCGGACTATCTGCACGGGCACAATCTGGCTCTGCGCCTGCAGGAAAACGGCTTCCGCGTCAACTACACGCTGATGTTCGAGCCGTGGCAGACGGGCATGGCGCTTCAGGCGAAGCCGTATTTCATCAACAGCTTCGTGCGTCAGCGTTACGGCGTGACCAGCTACATCAACGGTCTGCTGACGGCCTACCAGAAGACCTATGATGAGCGATTCCTGAAGGATCTTCGCGCTTTCATGCTGAAATGGGACTTCCTCTCCAGCAAAGATCAGGATATGGATCTGCTCCAGGTGGAGCGCATTGCACGAGAGACCGTTGCCTACCGGAAGATCAACGATCCCGAGGGCTTTGACGGGCTGGACGGTGTCCGTCACAATCTGCGGATGCTGCGCAACTGCAATCTTGAGGACACCCGCCTCATCATCTGCTCCATCGAGGGTTCGAGAATGTACCCCGAGCTCGACAAGCTCATGGCCGAGGAGGAATTCCGCGACATGACCGATCGCATTGTGATTACGACCGACCCGGCCTATCTGGCACAGAATACTTCGGCACCCCAGATCATCACATATCAGCGCAGATTTATGAACGCGGCAAACGGCGAAAAATAATTGAAGTCCCTGCTTTGGCGGAGTGTCTCGCACGGCGCTCCGTCGAAGCATACCAAAATTGTTAAAGAACCTCTGGATCAATCGCCTGCGGCGCTCAGCGGGTCCTTTGCCCCAACTTTTCGGTTTGAAAATTTTGAAATACGTAAAGGATTCCTGCGATTTCCAAACCTCAATCTGGAACAAAATCC
>URCY01000014.1 GCA_900546415.1 uncultured Eubacteriales bacterium | reverse complement strand
CGATAAGTTGGGGCAAAAGACCCGCTGAGCGCCGCAGCCGATTTATTCAGAGGTTTCTTAGATAAAGAAACGGAGCAGGCGTAAACCCGCTCCGAAAAAGCGTTATTAAAGCCTGACGACTTCCCAACGAGTCCTCTTATCAAAGATGTGCAAAGACCAATCTTCTCCGCGACTATGTACATTTGAAAGCCCGTAATAGTAATTTCGGTGGTCTTTTAAGTCTTCAAGCCTGAACGCGGGAAGGCGGCATTCTAAGCGGCGCCGTGCGAATAGATCCAATGAGGCGTCGGCCCGATAGCCAAGCAGGACAAACCAGCAATGAACAACGGAATCGTATATTCTTCTGTTTTCCTGCTCAAAAGCGCCAAACATGAGATCGAAATCGATACGATCGGAAAGGCTTTCTCCGCTGACGGCAAGGCTTGGATTTCCGCCGTGCTCCATGAGCAACGCCATGGTATCTGCTGCAATGTATTCATTATAAACACCTGAGACGCTGCTTAATACGGTTTCCCCCTCGCAAACAGCATTCGGATCCAGCCCGTATTTCAAAAGCAGCTCGAACACCTGCGGCATATTGCTGCTGAGCATATTCGGTATAAAAACGGGCTCGGAGCAGCAAGTCTCCTCGGGACACCTGTTAAAATAATCAAGACACTCTGACCAGCATTCCATCGCGTAGTCGTACCCTGCCCGGGAAACCTCATCACCGGAGTATTCTTTCAGCTTAAGGACAGCTTCTATCCCGGCAAGGTCTGCTGAATGTGTGAGCAGTGCCTGAAGCAGCTCATCGGATCGCGGGGTTTTCTGAATTGCTCCTTTCATATGAACACCTCGTTTCATGATGGTATAAACAGTATAACACACATTATGTCCAAAAAACAGGCAGAAAAAAGCGGATGTAACTGAAATCCGTTACATCCGCTTAATTTGGCTCGTTGCACCGAAAAAGATATCGCGGGATTTTTAGAAAATCTGATCCTGTCCGCTACAGTACTTTTCCAGTGCGTCGGAAAACAGCGACAAAATTGGATTCTCATTGCTTTTTTTCCAGACGCTGCAAATCGCGCCTGGTATCGTGAGCGGAAACTTCGCAAGTCCCGGAATTCTTGATACTCTGCCGAACCTGTCGTCTGCAATTGCCACATAGCGGTTAAGCTGCATTTCTGACAGCAGCGACTCCATATTGGGAACACCAAGACTCCGTTCCGGATGCAGACCCAGCTTTGTCATCCGAATGGAGACGATTCTGTTCCAAGCAAGAAAGCCCCATTTCCAGGATGCCAACTGAATCAGCGGGAGTCCCCAGCACTTATTGTCTAACTTGCCCGTGCAGATTTTTTCCGGGCCGTAGAGGCAAGGCCTTTCATTTGCCAGCGTCCGTATGTGGTACTCATTT
Organism: uncultured Eubacteriales bacterium; assembly: GCA_900546415.1. Taxonomy (GTDB): domain Bacteria; phylum Bacillota; class Clostridia; order Oscillospirales; family Oscillospiraceae; genus JAZOXB01. The sequence goes on along the minus strand of URCY01000014.1, from coordinate 31,465 downwards.
CCCAGCGGAACATTCTCACTGGACACAATCACAAGGTCATACTCCCCATCGTTCAGTTTCTCTTGTATCTCATCCAGCATAATCTGCCCCCCGCGAAACACAGTACTTGGATTTTGGGCAATAAAATCGTTGATCCCCTTCCATATCTCACCAAAAGGATTGATTGTTTCACAGATGCCGATTCTGAGTTTGAATTCCATCTGCCGATAATGATTATTGATTCGTTCTTTTGCTTTATAGTAATCATCTAAAAGCTCCCGAAGGAGTCTGCTTAGATTTTCCCCTTCCGGCGTAAGCCTTACAGACGTATTCAAGCGTTCAAACAGAACAAGATTCAGCGACTTTTCCAATTCATTGATATACTTGCTGACCGCTTGTTGCGTGACAAACATCTGATTTGCCGTCTTTGTAAAACTGAGTGTGTCCGCGGCTGTGAGAAACGCCATAATTTGCACATCATTCACAGTTGCAGCCTCTCTTCTGTAAGATATAATCGGTAAACAGCCTTGTGTGTCGGCTGGTCGTCGAATTCATCCAGCTCACAGCAAAAGTCACCGTACGTCCGGTTGGAATCAGCCGAATGTTCTCGTTATTTTTGAGCATTTCGTTTTCCGGTGTTACGCAGACGCCATTTCCAAGTGCTACATCGATATAAACAGAATTCCAATTGTCGTACAACGCGATATGCTTTGGCAGATACCCTAGCGGTACATGAAACTCGTTGACCCGTTTTGTGGTATCCACCGGTGATTCTTCCCCGATGGGGACGGTCAGATTTGGGAAGGCGGAAAACTGTGGCGAAACCTGTTTCTCTCCGGAGAGAAGATGATGCTCCGACACAGCAAGGAAGATTGGTCGTTCCTCCAGTCGCAGCGTATGGTGCTGTGAAGCCAAATAGCGGGACATATATATTGAGGAAAAAACAACGTCCACTTCCCGTCGTTCAAACAGCCCCGGGATATCGTTGATGCTGTCATTGATCAGACGAATCTCCAGGTCCGGGTTCAACTCGGCATAACCGTTAATCATATCCTCAAGCCAATCGGGACATCCGATCCAAGAACTCCACACAATATGTAACTCTTCTTTGTTCTTAGAATTATTTGCGCTCACCAGCATCGTTCTGAGTTTTGACTCAAACTTACGAAATACATCGTAGTAATATTCCCCAGCTACCGTCAGTCTAACACGGCCAATATTCTTTTGAAACAGCGGGTAGGAGAATTCCTCCTCCAGCTTCTCAATATTGCGCAAAACAGTATTTTCGCTGAGCGACAACTCATTTGCAGTCATCGAAAGACTCTTCGTCCTTGCCAGAAACAGAAAGCAAATTAGGTTCAGATCAGTCATGAAATCATCCTCCCTTTATACACTATTCCAGCTATTATTATACCACAAACCCGGCAAAACGAAAAGCTAAAACAAATAAGTTGCATGACTGTCTCCAGTCATGCAACTGTTCAGACTGCGTTACAGCGCAGAAGCAATCGAGTAGCCTTCCCGAATTGCCTCCTGCATTGATCTGGCTTTGCTGCAATCGCCAATCAGATAGGTCTGTATTCCATTAACGCCAAAGCTCATCGCCTCGTCGATTCTTGGCTTCATACCCGCTGCAATCACAACCGAATCCGCCTCAAGAAGCACTTCGCCCTCCGGCATTTCACAACAGACTCCCGTTTTTTCAATAGACAGGCACCGTGTATTCACATACCAGTGGATGTTGCTCCGACTAAGCCATTCGTTTTCGAGCTGGCTGTAATTATGAATGAACGAGGTTTCCCGTGCCAGCATATCTGTCATCTCAATGACTGTGACGTCATGGCCGAGGCCTTCTAAGTACAAGCCGGTTTCCACGCCGACTTCGCCGCCACCGATTACAACCACCTTACCCTTGACCTTAGCCTCATTTCTGTATACATCCACAGCCGTGAAGACATTCTCACCATCGACGCCTGAGATTCTTGGCTTTGCAGGGTCTGCGCCAATTGCAACGATGACTGCATCAAAATTACTTTCTTTCAGCTTCTGTGCTGTCATTTCGCAGCCAAGCACAATTTCAAATCCTGTTCTTTTCGCCTTTGCCACAAGAAAATCTGTATAGTTCTTCAGCGGCCACTTAAAATCCGGTATCGCAGCAATATTCAGTCTGCCGCCGAGCTCGTGAGATTTTTCAAAGAGAACTACCTGATGTCCGCGTTCATGCGCAGTGATTGCGGCTTCAAGTCCCGCAGGTCCGCCACCGATTACAGCTACCTTCTTGGTGTAAAGGGCAGGCTTCACAAGCACCGGCAGACGATGCTCCAGACAAAAACGGGGGTTGACAGAGCAGACGGAAACGTACGGGGCGCTATTTGAGGCACGAAGGCATTTGTTGCAGCGAATACAGGGAGCAATCTCCTCCGGTCTACCATCTGCAAGCTTCTGCAGATGGTCAGGATTTGCAATCCAGCCTCTGCCCATACCGATCAGATCAGCCTTGTCGTTCTCCAAAAGTTCCTCATTAAAATCGGGATCGTGCATACCGCCGACGGAGATTACCAGCACATCGGATTTTGCCTTTTTTGCCGCCTCTGCCATGTAGACGAAGGGGTGCGGGTTTCTGGTAAAGCCCTTTGGGTGTGCCGGATCGATATCATTCGAGCGCACTTCCACAAAGTCGATGTAACCGTCCATGATTTCAAGGAAGCGAGTGGTATCATCAAGCGACCAGCCATCCTTGGGATTGGGGTCGTAACCGGAAATACTGACATTAATCAGGAAATTCTTACCACACTTTTCTTTAATTCTTCCGCATACAAGCTGCGGATAGCGGCACCGGTTTTCCAAACTGCCACCGTATTTGTCCGTGCGCTTGTTTGTCCTCAGAGACAATGATCTTCCCAGCGAAGTAAGACGGTAGGACATATGGATATAAACGCCGTCAAATCCACACATTTTGAGAACCGCACAGATTTCTGCCATCTGCTCGGCCTGCTCAAAGAACATTTCCTCCGTCATGGCCTTGCCGGACTCAAGGCCGGTCGTCTGGAAGGGAACCACACAGGAGGGAACATTGTCGCTGATGTCATAGCCCGGCTTTGCCAGCGGCATGATCTCCATCATTGCCTTGGAGCCGTAAAAATGGATACCGTCGGCAAGCTGCGCAAAATAGTGCTGCACGCGGCTGTCGAACAGGTCGAAATGCTGCTCGTGACCCTGCGTACCCTCAAATTTCGGCACCTTGCTGCCGCGGTAATACGGCTGCGCCGGTTTCCCGTCGGCGGAAACGCCGACCACCGTCACGAAGGCCGCGCCGCCCCGGGCGATATTGGCCGCATAAAGGATGCTGGATTCCGCTGGATAGCGCTCCGGTCCCTGTATAAAGATTGGCGTACTTGCAGTGCAAACCATTCTGCTTTTTAGCACCACTCCGGTCTTTCCAACCATGATGGGCGACAGCAACTTTCCATATTTCGTCATCTTTGTCCGTCTCCTTACTATTTATGTCTTCGGCATTCATGCAGTTAGCTGCATTTAAAGTGAATTGCCGATGTGATAGCCTTCTTCAATTGCCATGCAGATATTACGCGGCTTAAGGCAGTCGCCCACCTCGTAATAGTCACAGCCCATTGCCATCGCCGCATTTCTAATCAGCGCTGTATCACTTGATCGCATGCCAATTGCGTTGATTATGTAATCTGCGTGGAGCTGCTCCACTCCGTCAGCGCCAGAAAGCCAAACCGTCTTACGTTCAATTCCGGTACATTTTACGTTCATACGGCACGTTACGTTCTCCAGAACGCGCTTTCTCAGGTCGATGCCGTACTGCCTGTAGGCATCGCTCGCCAATGTGTCACGCATTTCAACGATCGTAATACTGTCAGCGCCCAATTCGGCCAGCTTCAGCGCCGTTTCGCAGCCGACCATACCGCCGCCGAGAATCACCACAGCACCATGCAGCGTGGGCGCTTTCAGAAAGACCTCCTGTGCAAGCATCACATTCTCCGAAGCAAGTCCCGAAATTGCCGATCTAATCGGTTCGGCACCAATTGCAGCAACAATGACTTGCGGGTGCATTGCTTGCAGCAGTTGTTCGGAAAAGGGCGTTGACAGCCTCATGCGGACGTCGAGAGCATCCGCCTCGGCCTTCATGGAGCGCGTCAGTTTCCACAAATCCTGCTTGTGAGGGTCATTTTGGAACAGGCGGAGAATACCGCCGCATTCCGGCGCACGATCGATTACTGTGACCTCATGCCCACACTGACGGGCAGTGATTGCCGTCTGCATTCCACCCACTCCGCAGCCGATTACAAGAACATTTTTCTTTGCATGCTGCTGTGGTTTACTATGCTGGAACCACGCAAAATACTGTGGGTTCACTGAGCAATGCTCCGCCATTTCAAAGTAAGGGATTCCGAGCCTCTGCTCATCTGCCCTTGCCGCTTCATATGCGCCCGGAAAGCAGCGCAGGCATCGGATGCACGGGCGGATCTCCGCGGCTCTGCCTTGCAAAACCTTATCGACAAATTTTGGCTCTGCAGTAAATTCACGCAGCATGGCTACAAAATCCGTACCACCGGAAGCAATTGCCTCTTCTATCATTCCGGGATCAGCCCATCCGCCAACAACCGTTACCGCCGCTCTACAGCCGTGCTTTTTAATGTATTCCCCTACCGCAAGGTTTAAACCGTGCGGGGAAAATACGCCACTCACCATTCCGGTCTCGCAGGGGTCACGATAGAGTCCCGCCGAAACATGAATGATATCCGCATACTGCGAAAGTAAATTTGCAAAGGTAGAAATGTCCTGCATCGTATAAGACTCACTTCGATGCTCCGAGCCGCTGATGCGACATTCAATCACAAAGTTCTCACCGCATCTATCACGGATTGCATGGAGCACCTCAACGGCAAACCTGCACCTGTTATCCAGGCTTCCACCATAGGCATCGGTTCGTTTGTTCGTGATTGGAGAGAAAAACTGGTGCAGCAGCCAGCCATGACCTGCATGAACCACAACGCCGTCAAACCCGCACTGCTTCATCGTGTAGGCTGCCTGTGCGAATTCGTCGCACGTCGTTCGAATATCGTGCTGTGTCATCGCGTGAATCTGTGCACCGTCGGTTGGGCGCGTATACGCCATCGGCCCCATCACCTTGCCATTTCCAATCCAAAGGCGCTGATCGCCTGCGTGAAAAAGCTCTACCATTGCGACAGCGCCAATCTGCTCCTTAATCATAGAAGCATACTTCCGGATTCCCGCACAAACCTTCGGATCCTTAAAATCATATGCTTCGCCGACGCTCCTGCCCGCCTGTTCGCTCACAGGCGTTTCGCCGATGATTACCTCAGCAGGATGGCCCATGCCATAATAGGACAGCATATCGTGCATTTGCTGCTCCATCTCGCCGTCAATAATCCGCATACCGCCCTTCGGCGCGAGGACAATTCGATTTTTCCATTGCTTGCCGCGAATCGTCATAGGAGCAAGCATATGTAGATTATTTTGTCGTTCCATTTTTGTCTCCTTTCTCGTTAAAACCCGAAAACGGCAGTTCCTCCGTCTCCAGACCCAGCAGACCATCCAAATTAAGGTCACCCAATTGCCGTGCGCCGGCATGTCCCACGGCTACCGTACGCATTGCGCACGCCTTTGCGCCTTGGATTCCCGCTTCGGCATCCTCGACAACGACACATTCCTCCGGCGATACGTGCAACAATTGCGCCGCTTTCAGAAAAACCTCAGGATCCGGCTTTGTGTTACAAATCATACTGCCGTCGACAATTACATCGAATCGCTCTATTAATCCGGTCTTTTCGAGAATCATTTTTGCATTTTTGCTTGATGACGCGATTGCCGTGGCAATCCTCTCACGCTTTAACTTTGCAAGAAAATCCAACACGCCGGGAAGAATATCGTTTGGCGTCAGTCCGGTCAAGTAATCGATATACTTTGCATTCTTTTTCTGTGCAAAGGTATATACGTCCCACTTGTTGCCGCTGCGCCCGGCCTGTGCGAAAATCAGCTCAGCACATTCAATTCGTCCGACTCCGCGGAGCTTTGGTAAAATTTCATCACTTAGCGAAATTCCCTCCTCTTCCGCAGTTTCCTTCCATGCGAGCTGGTGAAAATAATCAGTTGATACAACAACCCCGTCTAAATCAAAAATTACCGCTTTCACGAGCCCCTCCCGTTCCGCTGCACATTTATGCTTATCCTCCTTTGCCGCTGCCATTCCCGCCAGCCGGCCAAAGGTAATCGCCGCGCCAAAGCAGACGCCCGAAATCGGGGTGGAATACTGGATTCCGAAGATTCTTCCACCGTTATTCCCAACGGCATATAGTCCTTTCATCGGCTTTTTTTCCTGATTCAGTACATGCAAGCTTTCATCAATCCACAGTCCGTCGCAGGTGCATAGGAATTCATTGCCTAGATAAGGGTCCTTGCTGAAGCCAAAATACGGAGGGCTCTCCAACGTCAGCAGAAGCTGCGGATCTTTGCCAAAGTCCTCGTCTCTACCGGTGCGGCAATAGCCGTTGTACTTTGAAAGCTCATTGACGAAAGCATCAAGAGCGGCTCCCCTATAGCCAAGACGTTTTGCCAACTCCTCCGGCGTGCGTCCGGCATAAAGTGTTACATATCCATCGTGTCCTTTGCCTGCGAATCCAAACGATCTGATTCTGACACCCTCATCACCATTGTGCTGCGCAGAGGTCATGTATTGCTTCAGCAGGCTATGCACATCATCGGCATATGGCTCCAATGCGCAGTGGATCGTCTGCTGATATTCCAAATGCTCGAGGATCTTGCTGTCAAAAACAGCCGTGACCCGTGCGCCCTTAGCCAGCCGGGTGCCTGCAACGCCGCTGTAAACCATGTCGCCAAACCCCTCGTTGCAGTATCTTCTGCCGGTCTGGTCCAACCACATCACAGCGGCATTTCCGATGATTCCATTTGGGTAGAAGTAGTTTCCGCCCATATACGCCATTGGCTGCGGTGCCAATCTGCCGCCGGCCCAATAGCCCATCTGAATCCCGCTGCCGTCTCTACCTGCGCCGGTAATTTCCTCTCCGTCAGACAGTGATGTCATTTCAACACATAAATCCCGTACCATCGCGGGGTTTCGGGAAAAACCACCAGCTGCCAAAATCACAGCTTTTGCAGCGTTCAGGCGCATATAATTACCGTCCTGGTCACTTACAATCACGCCCGTGATGCGCTCATCATTACGCTCAAGCTGCAAAGCTCTGGTCTTCCAAAGGATCTGCGCACCATGCTCTCTGGCAACTTTGATGTTGTCGCGCATAAGCTCGGTAGCGGAGTAGCCGAATTCATCCAGCAATCTTGCTGTTCCAAGCCATGTTTTGAAGCCGGAGACGGATTTCGGTCGATGCACGGATGCCGGAAGATGCTTCACGCGGATGTTTGCACGGTGTTCTTCGGACGCCGGCTCAATCAGCCAGTCAAAGCTCTCACCACTTTTCTCTGCATAGAGAAGCACCAACTTAGGGTCTGAACGATTGAGTGTCCGCCGCTGCCAATCGTCGAGAAGCTCCAGCGGATCGACCATATCTACGCCGCGTGACTTCAAAAAAGCGGAATTGATGTGTCCAATTTCACTGCAAATTACGCCGCAACCTCTCTCAGAACGCACCTCAACGCCAATCGTCTTCGCCCCACACTCCGCAGCGGCGCGGAGTGCCGGGATGCCGCTGCAACCCATTCCGATTACAACGACATCGGCATCCAGTGTTTTAGAAATCAAATGCTCATCGATTGGATAAGGCGCTTGTCTCCAATTATATTCTTTCATACATTCGTTCCTGTCAGTTTTCTGCAACCCATCTGTCACCATATGGGTTTACGGGGGAAATTCCAACAAACTCGCTCTTGCCGGACAGCTTTTCCATCAAAGCATCAATAATCTCATCGCTGGCACTATAAGCGTTAATGATTGTTCCGATGGACGGCACGTCAACATAGTGGTACGGATTTGAAAGTGAGATAAAGATTGTCGGCACGTCCGCTGCAAAGAAGGGGCCGTCCGCGCATATCGGTTTTCTCCACGCAATACGCACGGAGGTCTGATTGCTTGCCGTCGTAATATTGGCAATATAAGCAACAGCATCGTACTTCCGCTTATAGTCCTCAAAGGAATCGAACATCGTGTCATGCCCGTCATAGACTTCAACTTCAAATCCCGCTTTTCTGAATTGCATCGTAACACAGCTAGACACATCATTCCCGGAGATAAAGCCGACTTCACCGCCGAGGAAAATCAGCAGAATTCTGCGATAGCGTTCGGGGGTAAACGGAAGAAGACCGTCACGGTCCCGAACCAAAGTAATAGAGTGATCTGCGCACGCCTTTGCCGCCGCTTTGTGCTCTGCACAGCCAATCACACTCTCCGGCACCAGCTTCTTTGAAAAGCTTTTCTTGTGAAGGCTAAGGTGAGCCTTCAGCGCTAGGACGCGCGTGACCGCTTCATCCAAACGCTTTTGCGACAGAATTCCTTCTGCGAGCCCCTGCCGCATATACTGTATGTCCTCTTCGATGCATTTGCCGAACAGAAACATATCACAGCCGGCTTCGATACAACCCGGCACCGCAAGGCGGCGCGGAACTGCCGTAGTGAATCCCAGCATTTGAGAAGCGTCTGTTACAATCAATCCGTTAAAGCCAAGAATGTCGCGCAGCAGCCCCTTTAGCAGTTCCGAAGAAAGCGTTGCCGGCAGAAGCTGATTGTCTTTTAGCGATGGGTTGAGCTTCTTCTGCCACGCCGGTTGCAGGATATGTCCAACCATGACCGTCGGGACTCCTTGATCGATGAGGTCACGATAGATACTGCCGTAGGTTTCCATCCAGCGTTCTGCGGGCAGATCATTTACCGTCGTCATTAGGTGCTGATCCCGCTCGTCCACGCCGTCACCGGGGAAATGCTTAATGCAGGCAGCCATGTACTTCTGCTCGCTGACACCTCTGACGAAGGACTTCGCCATTGCTTTGACAACGGCAGGGTCGCTGCCGAAGGTTCTAGTATTAGTAATCGGATTTCTCCAGTTATAGTCAATATCAATAATTGGCGCAAAGGTCCAGTTGCATCCAACTGCCAGCCCTTCCTTTGCGCTGACCTTGCCCGCCAGATATGCAATATTCGTATCGCCGGTAGCCGCCATGTTCATCTGTGCACCGACTCTCGTACCCTCGCAGACAATCCCGTCGCCGCCGCTGTCAAGATTTGCCGCAATCAGCATGGGAATTGCGCTCATGCTTTGCAGCCTCTCGCTCGTGCGGCGGATGGTATCCTTTTCGCCGGGGCGATACATAATACCGCCTAACATCCAGTCCTTTGTCATTTTTTCCAGGCTGGCATCCTGCACATGCTCTCCGAAGGGAATCATCATGTGGATAAAAAGTTGACCGATTTTTTGGTCGTTATCCATCGACTCCAACGTATCGGTAACCCATTTCACTGCTTCATCGTCAAGATAAAACGGCTTATTTCTAATATCAATCATATTGGTGCTCCTTCCTTATACGGGATGAACTGTCGCATTTTTTCCTGCTTGCATCTTACTGAATGACAGCAGCCTTGTGCTTTTTCAGCTTTGGTAGCTTGAGCTTGCCAGAGTTGATCACCATGAGGAGCAACACAATGCAAGCAATCACGGAGGAATTGTACTGGTTGGGGAAGCCCACCGCCAGCAAGATAAATTTGATGATTTGCAGTGTAAACGCTCCTATGCAGACACCAAAAACGACATTCACCTGTTTTTCGATTGCAAATGCCATAAAAACGCACATCATCGCATCAAACACCATCACCATCGATCCCATCCCCGATACGGAACGCTGGACACCGCTGTAGCAGAGCATATAGAAGCCATAACAGCCGGCAAATGCAGCAGCAATAATCATAGCCGCGCATTTCATACTGCGGACGTTAACACCGTTGAAAAAGGCAACATCCGGATTCTTTCCGACGGCCCGAATGTTAAAGCTGAGTTTTGTTTTGCTATACAGCAGATAGGTAACAATAAATAATATAATAAAGATAATTGCGCTGTTCAGATTGTCATTGAAAACCGTCATCTCACGGCCGAGCATAATACCCTTGCCGTTAAACACAAGCGTCGACAGGCTTTCATAAATGAAAATCATGCCGATTGTAACCAAAATCGTAGGAATTCTGCATAGCCTGTAGATTGTGCTCGTGAGGACGCCCATTAGCACAGCAATTGCCACGCAGAGGAAAAACAAAGCAAAAATGTTACTGCCAAAGTATTTCTCACAGAGATTGCCTCCAACGATCGATGACAATACACAGACACTGCCAAGAGAAAAGTCCCAGTTGCCTGCCTTAAATTCAAAACTGACGCCCCATGCAATTATACAGGGCGCAACACTCTGCCGCAGCAGCAGCGGCAGATTCTCGGGTTTTATGTTCGGAAAGGAAATACAAGCGATAGCAAACAGCACTACAGGCATTGCAACTGCCGCCAAACCTTTCAAAAATTTTTTTATACTTCTGCTATTCATTTCGCAATGATCCCTTTCCACTGTAATAATATAAAAATATCAATATCAATATCAGGTCCACGTGGTTGCGATGGTCCACCTCGCGTTCCGGCAAATACCTTCCGGAACGCGAGGGAGCCTTTTTACTTTGCGGAGTTAGCCGGCAGTGAATGCGGCAACCTTTTTCTTCACGAGCTCCATGCTGAGCTCGCTTGCGATTTTCTGAAGCTTTTCGAGTGTGAAGTCGGGATTATTGCTAACCAACATATCCTTCAGATCGTCTGCGCTATAAACCATAAAGCCGGTTGATCTGTCATCCAAGTACTTCTCATAAAGCTCCAGCTCTTCCGAGTTAGAGAGGATGAGATAGTTGCATGCGACCTGTACCAGACCGTCGGAGAGGCGGTTACCCTGCAGCGCATTGAGGACGATCATATAGCTGTAAATCGCATCGGCATACTGACCACAGGCAACTGCGCCCAGGACATTGGCTTCAAAGCCTTCTGCCATGCCCTCGAAGCTGTCAAAGCAGTAGAGCTTCGCGCCGTTCTTGTTGGCATCACCGTACAGGACATTCAGCATGCCTTCTCCGGAGCCTTGAGACGCCATTGCCGTAAAGACGCAGTCGATTTCCGGATAAAGGGTCAGGAAGTTCGTTACCGTCCCCGGAAGGTCATCAGTCGTACCGGCAATCGTGTATTCAGCAACGTTATTGATTTTGCCTTCATCGAAACCCTTGCGGTAGCCCTTATTGACCTGTGCAAGAACTGCGTTCTCATCAAAGAAAATTGTACCGGAGGTTGTGCGTCCATCTTCCACTGCGCACTGGAAGACCTTATAGGCGGAGGAAGCACCATCCTCAGAGCACCAGCCGAGGAAATACTTATAGCCGGACAGGCGTGCCAGAATATCCTTATCGGAAATATTTCTCATGGTGAGAATGTTGTAAACGCCTGCCTTCTCGCACATATCCGCAACCTTGCCCGCAACGTTATCGCTGATGGGCATGAAAATCAGTGCGTCAACGCCGGAGGAAATCAGATTCTCGCAATCACTAATCTGTGCAGTCTCGTCGTAGGAGCTGATGACCAACCACTGGTTCTTCACACCGTCGACATTGTCCGCGATGTAGTTAAGGTTGTCGTAAACTGCAGAGCCAAGGGAGTCGGTAATGCTGTAGAAGTTAATGCCAATGGTAAAATCCGAGGACGAGGTATTCATCTTGTCTTCGGAGCTGGGTTGCGTTGGATCCGGCTGTGGATTGTTGTCGGAGGCACAGCCTGCAAACAGCGAAACTGTCAGCACCAGCGCCAAAACAATTGCTAAAATTTTTTTCATGATGTGTTGCCTCTTTCATTTTTTTAGTTCAATCAGCCTTTCCTGTGCGCACTGGAAAGGCGTAATTGCATTGATTAGGGAATGAAGCGCATTCCGCTTCTGTCGTAGGTAATAGTAACAATAATAAAGAAAAGAATGACTCGGATAATATTGATAACGTCCGCTCCAACGCCCCAAAGCGTCATACCGTTTTTCAGAATCATGTAAATCAACGCACCCAGCAGCGGAGTTCTCACCTTAGAGCTTGTGCCGCCGGACATGGGCATGCCGCCGATAATCAACATAATCAGCACTTCGGTCTCATACCCGCTGCCGGTATCGACAGAGAAGCTTCCGGTACGTACAGTAATCAGAAACGCACACATGCCGCAGCAAAGCCCGTACATCAAATATGCAAGATATTTATATTTCTTTACATTCACGCCGCAAAAATGGGCAGCATTGATGTTCGAGCCAATTGCTTTGTTGTATTTTCCAATCTTCGTATACTTGAGGATAAAGCCAAAGCCGATATAGGTCAGCGCTGTAACGCCGATGATAAACCAGAAGGAATTCAGCGATTCAAGTCCTTTGTGCGCCAGCTTTGGGAAAATATTCAACAGATAGGACACGATACCACCACTTGCAAACATCAGTGCGATGCCCACAATGAATGCCGGAACATCCAGCAGAATGTGGCAGCCGCCAATCACTGACGCCAAAAGAATGCCAGTTGCCAGGCAGGCTACAAGCGACATCGCCGGATTTGTAAGTCTGCTCATAATACAGCCTGCAGCTGCCGACATGCCGATGATGCCGCCCACAGATAACTCTAGGTTTCCGTTCGACATGACAAACAGAACACCGCAGGCTGCTATGATATACAGCGAAGATTGCAGCAAGAGTGCCTTTAGATTCGACATCTTAATAAAGTTGCCGTTCGTTGTAAGAGAGAACAGAACAAACAGCACAATCAGGCCGCCGAACAGAAGACTGTTTGTAATTCTTCCGTTCGCGCCGCGCAACGCCAACTTTTTGCTATTTCCCTTTGCTCCGGTCATGGTTTCACCCCGTTAAATCATCTTTTGTATGACAGTCTGTTCATCTACATGCTGTTCTCTGAGAAATTCGGCACTGATTTGTCCATCCTTCAAAATCAAGATCCTGTCAGACATACCAATCAGCTCCGGCAGTTCCTCGGACACCATAATGATGGACTGTCCCTTCTTTTTCAGGTCTGCCATCAGATGATAAATTGCCTGCTTGACGCCAATATCAATACCGCGCGTTGGACAATCCATCAAAAATATCTCGGAATTATTCGCCAGCCATTTTGCTACCGCAACCTTCTGTTTATTGCCGCCCGAAAGTTCCTTTACCCGCTGATTGATATCCCGCATCTTAATACTCAGTAATTGTGCATTATTCTGCGCCAACTTTTTTTCTTTCCGTGAGGAAATGTAAGGGCCCTTCCTAATCTGATCCAGTGACATCATAGCAATATTGTCCAGGATGCTTGCATTCAGAAAGACAGATTCTCTGTCTCTGTCCTTCGCAAGATACGCAATATGCTCGCGTAGAGCATCTCCGGTTTTTCGAATTTTTCTTCCGCTGCTTGGCACCAAAACCTCGCCGCCGTCTTTTTTCAGTGCACCGAAGATCATCTTACACAGTTCGTGCATCCCGCACTCAGAAAGGCCACCGATTCCGAGGATCTCACCGCGATGAAGATCAAACGAAACATCCTTCACCGCCCCTTCTCGACAGAGGTTGCGGACAGAGAGAACCACTTCATCGCGGTATCCGTAATCATCGTCTCTGTAATAACTGCCCTGTAGCTGCCGACCGACCATTAAAGTGCGCATATTACTCTCTGTGATCTCATCACCAATTAGTTCTCCGGCAACACAACCATCCTTCAATACGCTGACTACGTCGCAGTGGGTTTTCAGCTCTTTTAGTTCATGTGAAATCAAAATCACAAGCTTGCCTGCATCGCGCATTTTATGGATGATGTTATATATTACATCTCTACCCTTCTGAGAAAGAGCGGTTGTCGTCTCGTCAACAATCAGCACTTCCGGCTGATAATACATGGCAGAGGCAACCTCGATGAGCTTTCTCTCCTCAAAAGAGTAGAAATCCACAAACTCCACCGGAGCGATATGGCCCGCGCCGCTTTCCTTTAGTATTTTCGCAGCTTCCATGTTCATCCGCTTAATAGATACCGTTCCCTTAAGGGAGAACATATCTTCTCTTCCGAGAAACATATTCGCAGCCACTGTCAGGCCGTCAATCGTCCCCAGTTCCTGCGCTAGCATGCACACGCCATGCCCGCGGGATTCGGCAATCGAACCAGGCTTAAACGGCTGCCCTTTAAAGAAAATATTACCTGCATCCGCCGTCAAAGCACCCGTTATGATTGACGAAAGCGTAGACTTCCCGGAGCCGTTTTCTCCAATCAAGCCATGAATCTGTCCGTTATCAAAACAAATACTGACATTTGCAAGAGCCTTCGTAGAGGAAAACGACTTGCTGATGTTCTTAACTTCCAAGAAAGCACTATTTTCAGAATTCATTCTTCACAACTCCTCCGTCAAAGAACAGTTCTTTCCTGTAATTAATATACCAAACTATGCTTTTAAAGTAAAACAACGAATTACAGCGACATTAATACCAAAATAGTTGTTCTGTGTTTTGTGTCTCAGAGCTTGCAGACGTATATCTCACCAACTCCTTTTTCGAAAAAGATATCTACTCATCCATGGCTCAAGGGGAGGAGTACGAACTAAAAAGGAGATTGTGCATAAAAAGTATGCGCATTCCACTTGAATCGGACTCACTCACAAGCATTTCGACGCTCTGCTTTTCGGATTCGGTTTCGGTCATACACTTTTCTGCTTTCCACGGTTCGGGTAGTCGGTTTGATTCCGTTCCAGGAGCCGCGCTTATCCGCATGAAATTTCCGCTGTTCCCGCTTGCTCTGTTTCTCGAGAGGTATCATTTTCATTGGTGTCTGAACCTCCTATCATACTTTGAGTCGTGTGCTCCGTCTTTGTATTGGTACGTGGGAAGGAGATATGAACTCGTTTTCTGCCAACATCCTCAATGGCATTACAAAGTTGATTTCCGTTTTCGGTGATCAGCTCAACGATGAATACTTCAAAGAGAGAGTCGGCGCAATCTCTGTCAAACAGCTTGTCCGCACGGCGAAGGAGCGGCATGCGGGATCTATGGGATAGGCTGACTGCGCAGCGTCCCTGCCTTCGACAGCGTGGATTTCACCGAGCTTTGCGAACAGTTCGCTCTCGCTGATCGGGAAACGAACATCGATCTCGTGACCCGCGTTTCTGATTCTGATTTTGATCATAGATACCATTCCTTTCTGCGCAAATAATGAAAGGACTGCCCTCAAGGATGTGTTCCAAGAGATCAGCCCAATTCATTCTTTATTCTGTTAGAGAGGATTGCCCCAAAATGTAGGGCAAACCTCTTTTCGTGGGCAGTAGAGTCGTCCTTTCCTTAGGAAGACATACTCGAAAATATTTTTCTTAGAAAACGAAAAAAGCGGCTTTTGGGAGAAAAAATCCTCCAAAAGCCGCCTCGAAACGTTGGGGTCGGTAGTTCAAGTCCTCTCAACAAAGGAAAATATCTTTTTGTTTGCACTTGAAATTCAGGGCACGAAAAAACCCAGAAACCGTTGCGGCTTCTGGGTTTTCCGGTGCAATATCTTTTTTGGTTGCACAACATGGTTGCGGAGGCAGGACTTGAACCTACGACCTCCGGGTTATGAGCCCGACGAGCTACCAACTGCTCTACTCCGCGATATTCAGCTTGCATTCATGCGCTAAGCTCTGAATGCTTATACAGTATAGCACGTCTCCGCTCGCTTGTCAAGTGCTTTGGTCGCTGTTTTTTAAATTTTCTGTTCGGCGCGGCTGATCGGCGCTGCGGCAGGAGAAACTGCAAAAAAAGATTGCCTTTTCCGGCGTTGTGCGCTATACTACCCATAAAGCGCAGACTGCGCGGGCTTTCGGGCTTCGGGCGGGGCGGCAGGGACTGCGCGCGAAACCGCACTCTGCGGTTCGCGCGGCATGGCGCGGTGCATACTCGGGGATTGGCCGCATCCGAAGCAACAGGGCATCGCAGTGCGGCGTTTTTTGTGTGGCGCGATACGATGTGTTTCGGCGCGCGCCGTGTTTTCGCAGGGTACATCGTCGAAGCAGGGCGCAGTCCGTCCGAATATTATGATATCTACCCCGGCGGGACGGCCGTGCGCCGCGCTGCGGGGTCAACAAGGATGCTTTTATGAAAAAAATACGTCTCTCCCCTGCGCGGCTGATCGCGCTGGGCTTTCTCGCGGTCATTCTGGTCGGAGCAGGACTGCTGACGCTGCCGATCGCCTCGCCGGACGGCGCGAGCTTTCTCGACGCGCTGTTCACCTCGACGAGCGCGACCTGCGTGACCGGACTGATCGTCCGGGACACCTTCACCGGCTGGACGACCTTCGGGCAGGTCGTGATCCTGCTGCTGATCCAGCTCGGCGGCCTCGGCTTCATGACCGTGATCACGCTCGTCTCCTTCGCGCTGGGCAAAAAGCTGGGGCTTTACGACCGCAAGGTGCTGATGCAGTCGGCAGGAAGCATCACCTTCTCCGGCATCGGCCCGCTGATCCGGCACGTCGTGCCGTTTTCGTTCGCCTTTGAGCTGACGGGCGCGGCGCTGCTGTGCATCCGCTTCATTCCGGAATTCGGCTGGGGGCGCGGGATCTATTTCGCGCTGTTTCACGCGATCTCGGCGTTCTGCAACGCGGGCTTCGACCTGATGGGCGCGCGGGCGCCGTTCTCGTCGCTGACGGCCTACGCGGGCGACCCGCTCGTCACGCTGACGATCTCGGCGCTGATCGTGATCGGCGGTCTGGGCTTTGTGGTCTGGCGCGATCTGGTGCACTGCCGCTTCCGCTTTTCCAAATTGCAGCTGCACACGCGGCTGGTTCTGACCGTCACGGGCATCCTGCTCGGCGGCGGCTGGCTGCTGTTCCTGCTCTTCGAGCGCAACGCGGCGCTGGCCGGGCTGCGTCCCGGAGAAAAGGCACTGTCGGCGCTCTTTCTTGCCGTGACGCCGCGCACGGCCGGCTTCAACACGGTCGACATGGCGCAGCTGTCGGAATCCGGCAACCTGCTGACGAACGTGCTGATGCTGATCGGCGGCAGCCCCGGCTCGACGGCCGGCGGCATCAAAACCACGACGGCGGCCGTGCTGCTGCTGAGCACGTTCGCATCCGGGCGCGGGAGCACGCGCGTCCACGCTTTCCGCTACAGCATCGACCGCGACACGATCCGGCAGGCAAGCTCGATCCTGCTGACCTATCTGAGCATGTCGACGGCGGCGATTTTGGCGATCTGCTGCCTCGACCCCGTCTCGCTCAAGGCGGCGATGTTCGAGGTCAACTCGGCCATTGCGACGGTCGGCCTGTCGCTCGGTGTGACGCCGGCGCTCTCCGCGCCGAGCCACATCATCTTAATCTTGCTGATGTACGCCGGGCGTATCGGCGGACTGACCTTCGTGCTGCTGTTTGCGCAGCGGCGCAGCGACCCCCCGCTCGATCGCCCGAGCGGCAAGCTACTGATTGGATAACCGGAGGAACGCCATATGAAATCTGTTTTGATCATCGGCATGGGGCGCATGGGGCGTCACCTCGCCGGAAAAATGATGCAGCTCGGCAACGACGTGATGATCGTCGACCACAACCGCACCATCGTCGAGGGCATGAGCGAACGCTTCACCGACTCGAGCATCTGCGACTGCACGAACGAGGCCGTGATCGTGTCGCTGGGCGTGTCGAATTTCGATATCTGCTTTGTCACGATCGGCGAGGATTTTCAATCCTCCCTGGTCATCACGAGTCTGCTGAAGAAGCACGGCGCGCGCTGCATCGTGGCCAAGGCGAGTCAAGACATTCAGGCTGACCTGCTGCACAAGATCGGCGCGGACGAGGTGGTCTATCCCGAGGTCGAGATCGCCGAGAAGCTTGCCGTGCGTCACAACGCGAATAATATTTTTGATTTCGTTCCGCTGACTGAGGAATACTCCATTTATGAGATCGCCGTGCCCGCCGCGTGGGTGGGGCACTCTCTGGCCGAGCTGGATCTGCGCCGGAAATACCGCATCAACATCCTCGCGCTCAAGACCGGCGAGCGCCTGAATCCGAACCCCTCGGCGGAGGATCGCTTCAGCGCCGGAGATCACGTCATCGTGCTCGGCCGCAGCAACGAGGTGTTCAAGCTGGCGGCGCGTGCATGACATCGGCACTTGCTTTTTCGGTCGGTATCCGCTATAATGGTTCGGAACGTCTTTTGTAAATCGGAGAAGCATATGAAAAAATTGAGCCGGATCGTGGACCGCACGATGGTCTACTATCTGATAATCGGCATTCTGAATTTCATCGTCTGCACGGGGATCATGTTCCTGCTGTTCAACCTCTGCGGGCTGAGCGAGCATCTCGCGCCGCTCGTGAACTACGGTCTGGGCAGCGTGATCTGGTATCTTTCATGCAAGTACATCCTGTTTCGTGACAACATGTCGACCGGGCAGCAGCTCCTGCGCTTCATTGCGGAGGTCATTGTCTGCTACGTTCTGACGTATTATATCATCTCGCCGCTGCTGGCAAAGCTGGTGCTGCGCTCGGAAAAGCTGCTGAAGCTATTTTCCTTCGGCGGGCAGGACAACATCGAGGGCAACTGCAAGATGACGATCGGGTCGATCTCCTATGCGCTTATCAATTACTTCGGCCAGCGCTTTTTCGTGTTCAATAAGCACATGGAGCATCACCGCAGAGCGGCGGATGCCCCGGAGGAAAAGCAGCCGGCGGCCGTCGGCGCGGGTGCGGAGCAGCACGGCGAGCAGCATTGACCCGGCGCGCAGAGGCCGCGCAGGACGCAGCGACCCCCGATCCGAAATCGGATCGGGGGTCGCTTTTTCCGGCAAATCAGGCGGTTGAAGCCGGACGGGTCTTAACCGACCAGAAAATTCAGCGCATGGATGCCGAGACGGATCACGGCCGTGACGATCGCTCCGGCGATCAGGACGCCCACGGTGATGGACGGCAGCGCCTTTTTCAGCCGCATATTCATCAGCGCCGCGATCAGCGCGCCCGTCCACGCGCCCGTCCCGGGCAGCGGAATGGCCACGAACATACACAGGCCGATGACCTCGCTCCTGCGCACGCGGTCGCTGCGCTTGGCGGCGCGCGCCTCCAGACGCCCGGCAATGCGCCCGAGGCGCTCATAGCGCTTCATCCATTGCAGAATGCGGCGCACAAACAGCAGGATGAACGGGATCGGCAGGAGGTTGCCGACCACGGCGATCAGATAGACCAGCGGCCATTCCAGCCCCTGACTCAGGCCGTAGGGGATGCCGCCGCGCAGCTCCACCACCGGCACCATGGACATGGCGAAGGTCGTCAGAATCTTCATCAAATAGCTCATCGGCTTCCGTTCTCCTCAAAAATACAGGATATTATTAAGTATAACATACACCGGGCGCAATTGCAAGCGCCGCGCCGGGCTTGACGAAAAAAGCGGAATCGCGTATAATGGAGAAAATACGGGAAACTCCGAATCGATCCCCGTCGGCGGACGTCGGAGCTTCCCCCGACGCGAGCAGAAGGAGAAATCGATATGACCAAACGGATCTTGGCGCTGCTGCTGGCGGCGCTCTGCCTGCTGCTGGCCGCCTGCGGCAAGCAGGAGACGGCAGCGGCGACGGACGGCAACGGCCTCGGCGAGAAGGCCGAATTTGTCAAGGAGGATTATGTCGGAAGCTGGAAATACAACGACTATGACCTCTATCTGACGGTCTATTCCGACGGGACGTGGGAGGAGACGGACGGCACGGGCTCGGTGACGGCCTCGGGCACGAGCACGTTCTCCGAGCTGGACGGCCTGAGCCTTTATAACCAGGGCAGCTTCGTGCGCAGTTTTCAGCTCACCGACGCAAAGAGCATGACCGACAGCGACGGCGGCAGCCTCTCGGCCGCGCAGATGCCGGAATACGTCCCGGAGTACAGCGAGTCGGATTTTTACGGCAACTGGGAATATGACGATTCGACCAAATTCCTGACCCTCGACGAGTCGAAGCAATGGAAGGCCGTGCTCTCGAGCGGCAAGGTCGAGGCCACGGGGCGCTTTGAATATCAGGACGGCGTGGCCTATCTCTATGAGATCACGCCGCCGGAGGACGAGGACGACGAGGAGGAAAAGGACCTCTACACGATGGTCTATTTCGACAGCGAGGGCAACCTGACGGACAACGGCGTGCATACCATGCACAGCTCGGACGAGAATCCGCAGAGCTACATCGACCTCAACGGCATTGAGGCGAACTACACGCTCGACGACGACCCGGTGATGCTGAAAAACGGCGGCTACGTCTATTCCGAGGCCGACGGCTATCATCAGATGCCGGTGCGCGTGGAGATCGAGGAAAAGCGCACGCGTCACAGGAGCGGACTGCTGAAGCTGAAGGTGCGCGTCACGGTGGACTATCTGATCGAGGGCGGCGTCAAGACGGTCGACGACGACCCCGAGCGCGGCTTCTCCTACGGTCTGTTCAACGCCTATACCGGGCAGCACTACATCATCGGCGAGCCGAACCGGAAGGGCTATGCCGAGAACAGCTGGCAGATGGCCTGGAACGGCTCGAACACGACGGTCTATGCCGAGGTCGACATGACCTGGAGCAACAAGACCCGCAGCGACCGCAACGCGCGCTGCACCGCCGACATTTATATCGAGGTGCCGGAGGACTTCGACGGCCTGATGCTCTATCTCTGCCCGACGGAGAGCACCTACGAGGCGCAGAAAACGCCGGTCGACACCTCCGTGCCCGTGACCGACAGTCTGGGCGCGCGTCTGAACAGCGCCGTGATCTGCAATCTGTTCATGGAGGACTGAGGCCGCAAATTTTTGCGGGTTTTCCGAAAAAAACCTTTACTTTGTGTCAATAATATGGTATCATAAGTTAGCTGGCGACCTGCCGGCGAGGTCCGAGGCTCAGTTTCGGGAGAACGCTTTGCAAAAAGCACGCCACCACCCAGACTTAGCCCCCGGAGAATATTTTTGAAAGGTGGAAATTTCCCATGATTCAGAAGGAAAAGAAGACCGCGATCATCGCGGAGTACGCGACCCACGAGGGCGACACCGGTTCGCCTGAGGTTCAGATCGCCATCCTGACTGCCCGCATCAACGAGCTGACCGAGCATCTGCGTGAGCACAAGCACGACAACCACAGCCGCCGCGGTCTGCTGATGATGGTCGGCAAGCGCCGCAGCTTGTTGGACTATCTTGCAAAGAAGGACATCAACCGCTACCGTTCCATCATTGCAAAGCTGGGCATCCGTAAGTAATTTGTAGGCAAGCGCCGATCCGGTCACAAGCGGCCTCCGGCGAAGTAAAATGCCGCATTTTCCGCCGCCTGCTCTTGCTGATCGGATCATCGCTTTCCGAAAAACGGGTGACCCGCAGCGGTCATCCGTTTTTCTTTTTTTCGCATCTCCCTCTTATCCCCGCGCGCGGGAGCGCCGTTTAGCAGTTGAAGGTGCCTTCGACCCATTCGGCGGCAGCTTCAAGTGCTAAACCTCCCGCGAAACATTCATACAGGAGGTCATTATGATTACCAGAAAACAGTATCCGAACCACCATGTGTTCGAGACGACCATCGGCGGCCGCCCCTTCACGGTCGAGACCGGCAAGGTCGCAGAGCTGGCCGACGCCGAGTGCATCTGCCGCTACGGCGACACCACCGTCCTCGTCACCGTCACCTGCTCGCCCGACCCCAAGCCCGGCATCGACTACTTCCCCCTGACCATCGAGTTTGAGGAGCGGATGTATTCCGTCGGCCGCATCCCCGGCAGCTTCAACCGCCGCGAGGGCAAGCCCTCCGAGCGCGGCATCCTCAACAGCCGCATCATCGACCGCCCGATGCGCCCGCTCTTCGACGACGAGCTGCGCAACGACGTCGTCGTGACCTGCACCGTCCTTTCCAACGACTACGACAACCCCGTTGAGATCGTCGCCTCGCTGGGCGCGTCGATCTCCATCGCCTGCTCCGACGTGCCCTGGAACGGCCCGGTCGCCACGACCAACGTCTGCCACCTGAACGGCGAATATATCATCAACCCGTCCACCGAGCAGCGCAATGCGTCGGACTGCTTCGTCTGCATCTCCTCGACCTTTGAGAAGGTCGTCATGATCGAGACGGAGGCCAAGGAGGCCCCCGAGGCCATCGTCTATGAGGCCATCCGCATCGCCCACGAGACGAACATGGAGATCGTCAAGTTCATCAACGAGATCGTTGCGACGATCGGCAAGCCGAAGTTCACCTTTGAAAAGGCCGCCGTCAACCACGACCTGCTCGACGACCTCTGCGCCTACGGCATGGATCAGATCGAGCACGCGCTCGACACGCCGGACAAGAACGTCCGCGAGGAGCGTCTGACCGCCGCCCGCCGCGATTTTGCCGAGAAGTTCGCCGACAAATACGAGGATTTCGACGTCAACATCGACGTCTGCCTCTATAAGATGCAGAAGAAGGTCGTCAAGAAGTGGCTGCTGGCCGGCAAGCGCGTCGACGGCCGCGGCATGGACGAGATTCGTCCGCTCGACGCCGAGGTCGGCGTTCTGCCGCGCGTCCACGGCTCCGGTCTGTTCGCAAGAGGTCAGACGCAGGTGCTCTCCATCTGCACGCTGAACACCCTCTCCGCCGCGCAGAAGCTCGACACGATCTATCAGGAGGACACCAAGCGCTATATCCACCACTACAACTTCCCGTCCTTCTCCACCGGCGAGGCCAGAGCGGCGCGCTCCACCAGCCGCCGCGAGATCGGCCACGGCTCGCTCGCCGAAAAGGCGCTGCTGCCCGTGATTCCGTCGGTCGAGGAGTTCCCGTATGCCATCCGCGTCGTCTCCGAGGTGCTCTCGTCCAACGGCTCGACCTCTCAGGGCTCGATCTGCGGCTCGACGCTGGCTCTGATGGACGCCGGCGTGCCCATCAAGCGCCCGGTTGCCGGCATCTCCTGCGGCCTGATCTCCGATCAGGAGACGGGCGAGTGGAGAACCTTCACCGACATTCAGGGCGTTGAGGACTTCCACGGCGAAATGGACTTCAAGGTCGCCGGCACGACCGAGGGCATCACCGCCATTCAGATGGATCTGAAGAACAAGGGTCTGACGATGGAGATCATCGCCGACGCCCTCGAGCGCTGCCGCAAGGCGCGTCTGGAGATCCTCAACGAGGTCATGCTGCCCTGCATCTCCGAGCCGCGTCCCGACGTGTCGGACTATGCGCCGAAGATGATCTCCATGAAGATCCCGGTCGAGAAGATCCGCGAGGTCATCGGCTCCGGCGGCAAGACCATCCAGAAGATCTGCGCCGACACCGGCGCCAAGGTCGACATCGACGACGACGGCAACGTCTTCATCGCGGCGGTCGATCCCGCAGCGGGCTACGCCGCCAAGAAGATGATCGACGACATCTGCTTCGTGCCCGAGGTCGGCGCGCTGTACTACGGCAAGGTCGTGCGCATCCTGCCGATCGGCGCCTTCGTCGAGATCGCTCCGGGTCACGACGGCATGGTTCACATCTCCAAGCTTGAGAACCGCCGCGTCGAAAAGGTCGAGGACGTGCTCAACGTCGGCGATATGACGTGGGTCAAGTTCATGGGCTTCGACGAGAAGGGTCGCGCCAACTTCAGCCGCAAGGACGCGCTGAAGGAGATCGCAGAGTCCGAAAAGTAAGCCTGTTCGGGAGGCAGCGCCGATCGGCTCCGCGCCTCTCCCCATTGGGCAAGTGTATAACGCACGGGGCTGTAGCAAAACGAAACGCTTGCTACAGCCCCGTTTTCCTAAGGGAACCTCTGAATCAATCGGCTGCGGCGCTCAGCGGGTCTTTTGCCCCAACTGATTGGTTTGAAAATTTTGAAATACGTAAAGGATTCCTGCGATTTCCAAACCTCAATTTGGAACAAAATTCCTCGCTGACTGCTCTTGCGATTTAATCAGAGCTTCCCTAGAAAAAGGATCCTCCTATGGATATAGTAATGGTGGTCTGCCAACCGCCATTACATAACCATGGGAGGAATCAAGTCCAGATGAAACTTGACACTAACAGTTTAGCACACACGAAGTGGGAATGCAAATACCATATCGTATTCGCCCACAAATATCGACGCCAAATTATTTACGGGAAGATAAAGATGGACATCGGGCAAATGTTACGAAAGCTATGCGAATACAAGGGAATAGAAATTATAGAAGCAGAGGCGTGCAAAGATCATATTCACATGCTCATATCGATACCGCCGAAATACAGTGTAGCACAGATTATGGGTTACCCCAAAGGAAAGAGCAGCCTAATGATTTTCGAGAAGTACGCGAGCCTTAAGGAACCTCTGATTAAATCGCAAGAGCGGTCAGCTAGGGATTTTATTCCAAATTAAGGTTTGGAAATCGCAGGAATCCTTTACGTATTTCAAGATTTTCAAACCGACAAGTTGGGGTAAAAGACCCGCTGAGCGCCGCAGCCGATTTATTCAGAGGTTCCTTAAGTACAAGTATGGGAACCGGCATTTCTGGTGTCGGAGCTATTATGTAAGTACAGTAGGAGCGAACAGGAAGGCAATCCAAGAGTATATCCGAAATCAGCTACAGGAAGATTACACAGACGACCAAATGAGTATAAAGGAGTATGTAGACCCGTTTACGGGTCAGCCAATAACAGAGGGCAAATAAACAAAAGCCCCTTTAGGGGCAGCCCGTGAAAGCTGCGCGGTTGGCAGACTTTTCAATGAGCCTATAGGTTCGGCCATGGGCATGCCCCAAGGGGGCTAGTGCATACCACCGGCACGGCCGGTGGTTATGATTTTGTAGACCATGGCGCGCTCGCGTGTCGGCCTCCGATAATTATAATTGTAAATAATGTATTGTCCCGCTTTTGCCGTCTGACAAAAGCGGGACATTTTCAGAGCAGAGCAAAACGTGCAGCAGGTTTGCCTTGCGTAAAATTGCAGTAAATCTGAAAAAAAGTATATCAATTGAGTTGATTTTTGAATCGAGACGCAGTACAATTATAATTGGGAAACAGGCAACATCTGCAAGTTCTGGAAGACGCAGGAATTTCCCGGACAGAGGACAAATTCCGGCCGTCTCCCATACGGAAAGACAGCGTCTGTCGCTTGACCGCTATCCTCCGCGCTCACGTATGCCCGGAAGATGGCAACCAACAAAAGGAAGAAAGAAGATGAAACCATGAAGCATCCAGTAAAACGCTCCCTCGCAATCCTGCTTGCACTGGCCATTCTGGCAGGCCTGTGCATCCTCCCTGCCAGCGCAGCGTCCTTCCCTTCGTCATTGTATCTGCGGCAGATTACCAATGTAAGCTGCACCCGCGCTTCCAATACGATGATGTGCCGGGCAAGAGCCTATCTCAGCGGCAACGATAACTGGTCGAGCATCACGGAATATGATCTGACCAACTGCGGCGCATGGTCCGACTCCTACGGCATGAGTTGGAACTATACGCTCTCCAAGCCGGGCGATGGCATTCACTCGATCAGCGTCAGTGAAACCGCCGTTAGAGGACTCAGCCTCGGCACGGTCAAGGCTCTGCTGAACGCGCATCCCGAGGGCTTTGTCATGTACTGCGGCCGGCTGCCCCATGCAATCTTTATCACGGACTACGCAGGCGACACCATCTACTGCGCAGATCCGGGTTGGGGCTACTCCGGCAACCGCCGCCCTCTGACCAGCAGCTATTTCGGCACCTGCTACGGCTCGCAGGCGAACATTTTGGCAAATGTTACCACCTACTGGTATGTCGCGGGCTATAACATTTCCTCCTCCGGCAACGCTCCTACCGGCTGGCTGGACAGCGTGACCAGCGACGGCGTCGGCAGGATCCATGTCAAAGGCTGGACACTGGATGCGGATTCTCCCACGACCTCTCTGGACGTTCATGTCTACATCGGCGGTGCCGCGGGCGACAGCAACGTCGAGGGTCATGTGATCAAGGCCAATTTGGAACGCTCCGACATCGCGGCGGCCTATCCCGGCGCGGGCAGCGCGCACGGCTTTGACGCAGTGATCAACACCTCCAAGAGCGGGAATCAGCCCGTTTATGTCTATGGCATCAATGTCGGCGCCGGCAGCGGAAATGCTCTGCTGAACAATTCCGGCGCGCGCGTCAACATCATTGCGGATACCGCCGCGCCGACCATCAACGACGTCAAGGTCAGCAACGTCTCCGGGCGCGGCTACACCGTCACCTGCAAGGTTTCGGACAACGTCGGCGTGACGAAAGTCACCATGCCGACCTGGACGGTGAAGAACGGCCAGGACGATCTTGTCTGGCATACGGCGACCATCTCCGGCAACACCGCGACCTTCCGTGTCAGCATCGGCGACCACAATCTGGAATCCGGCGACTATCTGACCCATATTTATGCATATGACGCGGCAGGAAACAGATCTTCCGTCGCGGCGCCTGTGGTCACGCTTCCGAACATTCTCTCCGGGCCGACCGCGAGCGGAACACTGAAGGACGGTGTTTACACCATCGCCAGCTCCCTCAACCGGAATCTGGTGCTGGACGTTGCGGAGGTGTCCAAGAACAGCGGTGCGAACATTCAGGTTTGGACGGCTGCCAACAGCGAAAACCAGCTCTGGTACATCAAGAGTCTGGGCAGCGGTCTGTACTCCGTCCGCGCCCTGCACAGCGGCCGCTATATCAATGTAGCCGGCAGCGGCAAAGCGAACGGCACGAATCTCCAACAGTGGAACAATGACACGCCCAACGGCGACGAAAAATGGCGCATTCAGGACAACGGCGACGGCACCTACACCTTTATCGCCGCAGTCAACGGCCTTGCGCTTGATCTGGCAAACGGAAAGACCGCCAACGGTCAGAATGTTCAGTGCTGTCAGACCAACGGTTCCGGCGCGCAGAGGTGGGTGCTGTACCGCAGCAATGTGCAGGCAGACTTCTCCGGTCCGTCCATCAGCAACATTCAGGTCACCGAGGTTTCCCCCAAGGGCTACCGCGTGACCTGCACGGTCAAGGATGCCTCCGGTGTGGCGAAAGTCAAGATGCCCACCTGGACGCTGAAGGACGGACAGGATGACCTCGTCTGGCACGAGGCAACGGTTTCCGGCACGACTGCTTCCTTCTATGTCAATATCTCCGATCACAACAACGAAACTGGAAAATATCTCACGCATATCTATGCTTCGGACACCAAGGGCTACGAAAGCGGCGCCTCGGCGGGCGAAGTCAACGTTCCCGAGGACACCAAGGGACCGGAGATCTCCAATATCCGGATCACTGAGGTTTCCTCCGGCGGCTACCGCGTGACCTGCACGGTCAAGGATGCCTCCGGTGTGGCAAGAGTCAAGATGCCCACCTGGACGGTGAAGAACGGCCAGGACGATCTTGTCTGGCACGAGGCCACCCTCAACGGCAATACCGCAACGGTCTATGTCAAGGCTTCCGACCATAAGAACGAACCGGGCAAGTACATCACGCATATCTATGCAGATGACGCGGCAGGAAACAGCTCTTCCGTTCCGGTGCCGGCGATTACGGTTCCGACCATTGTGGGGGGTACACCCGTCACCGGTAAGATTTCCGACGGCGTTTATACGATCGCAAGCTCCCTGAATCAGAATATCGTGCTGGACGTTGCGGAGGTGTCCAAGAACAGCGGTGCGAACATTCAGGTTTGGACGGCTGCCAACAGCGAAAACCAGCTCTGGTACATCAAGAGTCTGGGCAGCGGTCTGTACTCCGTCCGCGCCCTGCACAGCGGCCGCTATATCAATGTAGCCGGCAGCGGCAAAGCGAACGGCACGAATCTCCAACAGTGGAACAATGACACGCCCAACGGCGACGAAAAATGGCGCATTCAGGACAACGGCGACGGCACCTACACCTTTATCGCCGCAGTCAACGGCCTTGCGCTTGATCTGGCAAACGGAAAGGCCGCCAACGGTCAGAATGTTCAGTGCTGGCAGACCAACGGTAGCGGCGCGCAGAAATGGTCGCTGATTCCGAGCAGCGTGCAGGAGGACTTTTACGGTCCGTCCATCAGCAACATCCGCGTCACCGAGGTTTCCACCAAGGGCTACCGCGTGACCTGCACCGTGACCGATCCCTCCGGTGTGGCAAAGGTCACGATGCCAACGTGGTCGGTGAAGAATAATCAGGACGATATCGTCTGGCATGAGGCGGCGATCTCCGGCAATACTGCGACCTTCTATGTCAGGGTTTCCGACCACAACGATGAAGCCGGCGACTACCTCACGCACATCTATGCGACCGACAAACGCGGCTATCTGAGCGCCATTCCGGCAGGCACGATCCATGTTCCCGAGGATAAGCAGGGGCCTGAGATCTCCAACGTCCAGATCAGCGAAGTCACGCCCAACGGCTACCGCGTGACCTGCACGGTCACGGACGAGACCGGCATAGCAAGAGTCAAGATGCCCACATGGTCGGACAGAAACGGTCAGGACGACCTTGTCTGGCACGAGGCCACCCTCAACGGCAATACCGCGACGTTCTATGTCAGAACCGCCGACCATAAGAGCGAAACCGGCAGCTATACCACGCACATCTATGCCGACGATACCAGAGGCAACAGCTCCAACACGGCAGCGCCTACGATCCATGTTCCCTTCGGCGTGCCGGACGGCTACTATCGTCTCGCTTCTGCGGTGGACAACTCCAAGGGCCTCGACATTGCAGGCGTGAGCACGGACAACGGCGCCAATGCCCATCTGTGGGCTTATGGCGGCGCCAGCAACCAGAAGTTTGAGCTCAAATATCAGAACGGTTACTACACCCTCATGGCACTGCACAGCGGGAAGTACATCGACGTTGCCAACGGCAGCAATGTTTCCGGCGCGAACGTCCAGCAGTATCAGGGCAACGGCAGCGATGCACAGCAATGGATGCTGAAGGACGCGGGCGACGGTTATGCCTATGTCGTCAACAAGTCCGGCCTGTATCTGGATGTCAACGGCACTTTCTCCGACAATGGCACCAATGTGCAGGTCTGGACCGGCAACGGCACGGCTGCGCAGAAGTGGAAGCTCATCCCCGTGGAAAAGGAAGTCCCCAAGGGCTATGATGCGGGCTATACCGGCGGCATGGCAGGCAGCGGCTCCATCGTCGCCTACGGCATCGACGTGTCCGAGCATCAGGGCACGGGATTCAATTTCCAGAACCTGAAAAACAGCGGCTATTCCTATGTCATTCTGCGCTGCGGCTTTGTTACCCGTAAGGACTACCGCTTCGAGGAATATTACGCTGCGGCCAAGGCTGCGGGCCTGAACGTGGGCGTGTATTTCTACTCTTACGCTTCGACACCGGAGGAGGCCTCCTATGAGGCGGATCGCTGCCTGAGCTACATCCAGGGAAAGAAGTTTGAGTACCCGGTCTACTTCGACTTCGAGGACGGCAGCGCACGCAGCTACAACGGCGCGCTGGCGCAGCAGATCTGCAATGCCTTCCTGTCCAAAATCGAGGCGGCGGGCTATCTGCCCGGCCTGTACGGCTACGCGAGCTGGCTGGATCCAAACTACGGAGCATGGGTCCCCACCTCCAGCATCTGCTCCAAGTGGGAGTGCTGGATGGCGAACTATTATAATGGTTCGCCCGTCAACGTCAAGTCGGCCAACTATCCCTCCACCTACGGTATGTATCAGTACACCTCCAGCAACTACGTCAACGGCGTCGGCCCACTGGACACCAATGTGTGCTACAAGGACTATCCGTACATCGTGAAGACCTATCACTTCAACGGCTATTGATTCCTGAAACCTGCGGGGGAAGCATTTCGCTTCCCCCGCGTTTTTGTAGCAAGAAAACCACCGGCAGTGCCGGTGGTTCCAAAAAGCTTTAGCTATGCCTAGGGAACCTCTGATTATATCGGCTTATATCGGCTGCGGCCGTCATCCTGCAGAAAAATAGCCGCGCAGGGCGAGCAGCGCCTTCTTCTCGATGCGCGAGATCTGCACCTGTGAGACGCCGAGGATTCTTGCGGTCTTGTCCTGCGTCAGGCCGTGGTAATAGCGCAGATCGATGACCATGCGCTCCCGCTCGGGCAGGGTGTCGACGGCCTCGCGCAGGGCGATCTTCTCCAGCAGCTCCTCCTCCAGCTCGCCGCCGGAGAGCAGCTCCTCGAGCGCCGGGCCGTCGTCCCCGGCGCGGCGCTGGATGGAGTCCGCCGTCCCGGTGGCCGCCTCGGCCGTGGCGATCTCCTCGGGCTGCAGGCCCGTCTCGGCGCAAAGCTCGCTGACCGTCGGCTCGCGGTCAAGCGCCGCGATCAGCCGCTGCCGCGCGCCCTTGATGAAGGCGGCGCGCTCCTTGAGGCTGCGGCTGACCTTCACCGTGCCGTCGTCGCGCAGAAAGCGCCGGATCTCCCCGGCGATCTTCGGCACGGCGTAGGTCGAAAACTGCGTGCCGAAGGCCGGGTCGAAGCCCCGCACGGCCTTGAGAAAGCCCAGACAGCCCAGCTGATAGAGGTCGTCGGAATCGACACCGCGCCCGAAGTAGCGCCGCGCGACCGACCAGATCAGACCGGAATTGCTCTCGACCAGCTCCGAGCAGGCCGCGCCGTCCCCGGCCGCCGCGCGGAGCAGCAGCGCAGACTGCTCGGCATTCAACGCGCGCCCCCGCGGCAGACGATCTTGCGCTTCATATGGACGGTCGTGCCCTTGCCGGGCGTGGAGGTGATGCGAAATTCGCTCATAAAGCTCTCCATGATCGTGATGCCCATGCCGCTGCGCTCGGCGCCGCCGGTCGTGAACATCGGCCTGCTGGCCTGCGCGACGTCCGGAATGCCGACGCCGCGGTCCCTGACCGTCAGATCGAGCACGCGTCCGGGCAGCAGCCGCGCGCGGAGCGTGATCGTGCCGATGCAGTCGGGATAGGCGTGAACGATGCAGTTCGTGACGGCCTCGCTGACGGCGGTCTTGATGTCGCCCAGCTCGTCGAGCGTCGGATCGAGCTGCGCGGCGAAGCTCGCCACGGCCGCGCGGGCAAAGGCCTCGTTGGCCGAGCGGCTCGGGAATTTCAGCTCCATAAAGTTCTCCGATTGCTTCATTGCGGACACTCCTCTCTGACCTCCGTGATTTTTTCGATCCCGGCCGCGCGCAGGACCTTGTAGGGCTGCGCCGGGATGTTTTGCAGGATCACACGCCCCTGCAGCAGCTTCATGCGCCGCAGGGTATGCAGCACGACGGCAATGCCGCTGGAATCCATGAACCGCACGTCGCGGAAGTCGAGGATGCAGCGCAAGGGCAGATAGAGGTCGATCTTCTCGGAGATCGCCTGCATCATCTCCCGGGCGGTGTGGTGGTCAATTTCGCCGGTCAGCGCGACGGTCAGCTGACGCTCCTGAACGTAACTAGTCAGTTTCATCCTGATTCCTCCAAAGAATAAACGCACATGGATGAATGCTCCATCCATGTGCGTTCAGTATAGCCTCTTTTGGCGGCGCGGCGTGTCGAAAGCCCGGCGCGCCGCCGTTTTTTTTAGGAACCTCTGATTAAATCGCAAGAGCGGTCAGCGAGGGATTTTGTTCCAAATTGAGGTT
>URCY01000013.1 GCA_900546415.1 uncultured Eubacteriales bacterium | reverse complement strand
AGATTTTCAAACCGACAAGTTGGGGCAAAAGACCCGCTGAGCGCCGCTGCCGATTTATTCAGAGGTTCCTTAAAGTGGCGTGTCGAAAAATGCTTTTCGGCACGCCACAGAATACGGCTGTTGCTTATTTGCGCGTGGAATCCACCGTGATCTCGCCGTTGGCGATCTTCTGCGCCAGAGCCTCGACCTCTGCCTTCAGCTCGTCGGGGATCTGCTGGGTCGCGCCCTCGTCGCCATAGCCGATGCCGACGAAGCCCGTGGCCAGATCGGCCACCCACGTCGTGCCGAGGCGCGAATCGTCACCCGCGACGAAGGCCTTGACCGCCTCATAGATCGAGTCGCCGACCTCCTTCTTCATGGAGCAGATGATGACGTCCGGGTCGATGTACTTCTGGTCGGAGTCGACGCCGATGGCATAGAAGCCCTTCTCCTTGGCGGCCTCGAACACGCCGTCGCCGCAGGCCGAGGCAATCTGGAAGATCACGTCCGCACCGGCGTCGTTGAGCGCGATCGCGCAGTCCTTGCCGACCGCCGGATCGTCGTAGGTCATGGAATAGTTGTGGTTGACCGCGATCTCCTTGTTGTGCTCCGTGCCGTAATACTTCGCGCCCTGCTCATAGCCGACGATGAAGTCGTTGATCGTGTCGGAGTCCTCTCCGCCGACCGCGCCGACCGAGCCGTTGGCCGACATGGCCGCCGCAATGTAACCGGCGAGGAACGAGCCTTCATTCTGGGCATAGGTGATGTTCAGAACGTTCGCGACCGGCGCGGAGGTCGCGTTGTCGATCCAGATCCATTTCACGTCGGGGTATTCCGGCGCGATCGTCTCGACGTTATAGAATTCCCAGCCGACGCAGACGACGATGTCCGCGCCGTCGGCCGCATTTTTCATCTGGGTGTCGTGGTTTTCGTTGTTGCACTCGATGGTCGTGACCTGAACGCCGAGATCGGCTGCGAGGCGGTCCGCGCCCTCCTTGGAGGAGTCATAGAACGAGCGGTCGCCGAATTTGCCCGCAACGACGAGCGCCAGCTTCACGGCGGCGGTGTCGGCCTTTGTGTCTTCCGTGGATTTGTCCTCCGTCTTGCCGCAGCCGGCAAGCAGACCGAGCAGCATGACTGTCGCGAGAAGCAGTGCAAGGAGCTTTTTCATGATTTCATACCTCTTTCTCAATTATTAAAATGAAAGATTCCGTCCCGTATCCGGGACACCTGCGCGGGGAGCGACCCCCGTAACTCCATTATAAACGCTCCGCCCGCGCCGCGCAACAGGAAAATTGCCATCCGCGCATGATTTTTTGCTTTTTTACGCGCCTTGCCCGATGCGGCGGAGGATTTTTTTGCATTCGACAAAAACCGCTCTTGCATTTTCGGGAAATCAATGCTATAATATATCCACACTTCCAGATGCAGGTGTAGTTCATCGGTAGAACGTCAGCTTCCCAAGCTGAACAGGAGGGTTCGACTCCCTTCACCTGCTCCAAAGCCCGCCGCGAACCGGTTCGGTTCGCGGCGGTTTTTTCTGCGGGCTTTCGGTTGACTTTCCCGACAGGCTGTGATAAGATAGCAGCGCAGGGTAAACAAGAGCGGCGACCGCTGGCACGGTCACGGCTCATCCCTCACAAGTTTTTAAGACTGTAGAAATGGCCGTTTCCTAGGGAACGGTTATTTCTTTTTTGTTACCGTGATAACTCCAAAGACAACAACGGCTAACATATGCCGCGCAAAACGCCGGGCAAGCTTCGACTTTTTGCATCGCCTCCCGCATCGGTGATCCGCCGATGCGGGATTTTTGCTGCTCACGGGAGCGGCAGGAGACCCGTGCGGCGGCAAAACCGGCGTGCGCGGGGAAATGCGGGTCGAGGCGAGGATGTTCCCTGTTTTGCAAAGGAAATTTTCGCTTTTATGCAGGAGCATAAATTGGTCATTATGCCAATTTTTGATATTTGCGAATCTGCCCGAACGAAGTTAAAGACCTTTATTTAACAGTTTGTGAACAGAGAAACCCCGCTTTTGCCCCCTTGCCGTGACAATTACATACACTTTTGTAATTAGTAATGGTTAAAATACACAAAAATAGCGTCTTAAATTATCGTGAAAAGGATGGTGTTGACAAATCTTCTCTTGGAATTTATAATTGGTATGTGCTCCAAAGGTAACTCGTGCGCCCGTTTGCGCCGAAGCCGTGTGATCCGCGCGTGATCGAACGGAGCAGACCCACAGCGCAAAGAACCTTTCCCCCGCGCGGACGGCCGATTTTCCGTCCGGAAATATCTTCTTATGACAAAGGAGGAAGAAACATGAAGCATGTAAGCAAGAGACTTGTTTCGATGCTGCTGGTTCTGTGCATGGTGCTGTCTGTGCTGCCGCTCAGCGTGTTCGCTGCGCCCGGCCAGACGCTCAAGGTGGCCTTCCGCTACCGCATTGTTCCGGCAGGCGGCGGGTCGTGGAGCGGCGAAGCCGGCCGCTCAGAGGAATACGCCGTACAGGTGGACGCCGACGGCGCGTTTGAGCTGGCGCTCCCGGCGGGCTTTGAGGAGGTTTTCCCCAACGCCGAGTTCCGCGGCCGCTTGTTGACCAAGCTGTTCGACGGCTGGACGGGCGTCGGCCCGACCGTTGCCTACGACGCGGACACCAAGACCGCCCGCGTGACGGGCTGCACGGATGTGCTCGACGAGACGAAGACCTATCTGATCGACATCGTTTATAACGAGCAGTTCTACAAGGTCAGCTTCGGCGACGACATCCGCGAAAATCTGACGTGGAATGACATCGTGAAGATCCCAGCCGTTCCCGCGAGCGGCGACGTCAACCACTGGGGTCTCGGCTGGACGGCCAACGGCAGGCAATATCTGCCCGGGGGCGAGGCTCGCGTCTCGGAGCTGTTCGCCGGGATGCCGCGCGGCACGACCGAGCTGGAGCTGGAGCCGGCCTATCTTGACCTGACCGATCGTCATATCGTCCTCTGGACGGACGGCCTGAGCGGCGAGGTCTACCGCGTCGACACCGTTGCCGACGGCGAGCTCGTCCCGACGCCTCCGTACATTGAGAAATACGGTTATACCTTCGCGACATGGGACGGCATCAATGATCTGAACGATCGGATCACCGAAAATCGCGTCATCCGCGCGCGGTGGAACGCAAAGACGATCGGTGTGCAATTCAGCGCGTTCTACTGCACCATCGACGGCGAAAAGACGACGACAGTCGGCGCGACCTACCGCTTTACGGTCACGGCGGAAGAGGGGCGCGTCCCTGTGCGCGCGGTTTATATCGCGACCGGCGAGAACGGACAGCTGATCCCCGGCTACGCCGCGCTGACGGGCGTCAACGACCGGAAGGCTTATTATGAGCTTACCGTCCCGGCGGCGTCCCTCCTGCGGATCATCCCCTCCTGCGAAACGGTTGTGCAGAATTACGAGCTGTCGTTCTATGCCGACGACGATCTGGTCGAGCAGAAGCGCGTGGAAAAGGGCGGCTTCGTGCTTGCGCCCGTGATCCCGGACAAGGCCGGCTACAACGCGCTCTATTGGACGGACGGGACGGAGAACGTCGAGGTCGGCGAAAAGATCGAGAATGTGACGGCCGACGCCCGCTGGTATGCGGTCTATGAGGAGGCGACGTATACCGTCAGCTTCTACGACGCCGACTATGAGCTGATCGACTCGAGCGAGGTGACCTTCGGACTGTATTTCCCGGTTCCGGAATACACCGGGCGCGTTCCCGAGGGCAAGACCTTCCTCTGCTGGCAGGGCGACGACGGCCAGATGCTCCTGCCGGAGTTCAACGGTCTGATGA
Source organism: uncultured Eubacteriales bacterium (assembly GCA_900546415.1). Classification (GTDB taxonomy): domain Bacteria; phylum Bacillota; class Clostridia; order Oscillospirales; family Oscillospiraceae; genus JAZOXB01. Next base: position 31,764 of record URCY01000013.1, on the reverse strand, counting down.
GCTACACGCATGACCTGACCTTCAACCCCGTTTTCTCCGACAACACGGAATACTGCCTCGTGAAGTTCATGGTCGGCGGCGAGCTCCACGACGCGAAGCTCTATGAGCGCGTCTCCGGCCAGACGCTGACGCTGCCTGCGGAGCCGACCAAGCCCGGCTACACCTTCCTCGGCTGGTTCGGCGAAAGCGATGCGCCCGTCACGGGCGACACCCCCGTTCCGCTCGACGGCGCGACCTATCACGCCGAGTTCACGGTCAATACCTATAATCTGACCTACTATCGCGGCGCCGAGGCCGACGCCTCCGAGCTCAAATGCATCCTGATGCTGCCCGACGGCTCGTTCGTTGAGTTCTTCAACAACGACACGACGGATATGCCGACCTACGTCCTGCCGGACGTCACCTTCGGCGACACAGTCGTGCTCGCAGAGCCGATGCTGCCCGGCTATGTCTTCAAGGGCTGGGTCGACGGGAGCGGCTATCTGCATCCGGCCGGTGCGCAGTACACCATGCCCGCGCATGACGTGCTGCTCACGGCCGTCTGGGAGAAGGATCAGGCTCTGAGCTGCCTGGTGCGCTTCGTCAGCGACGGGCAGCTCTACAGCGCTTATCTCGCCTTCGACGGCCAGAACGCCGAGATCCCCGCGATCGACCCGACTGCCTCCGGCAAGGTCTTCCTCGGCTGGCAGTACGGCGACAGTCTCTATTCCAACGACGGCGTGAAGGACTTCACCGTCGAGGCGAACGAGGCGCGTGAAATGACTCTCGAGGCCGTCTGGGCATCCGATTCCTACTCCGTGACCTACCGCAGCGATGGCATGGACGACGAGACTGTGAGCGACCTGAGCTACGGCGAGCTCCATGTGCTGCATGACGCGCCCGAGCGCGCGGGCTATCTGTTCGGCGGCTGGGAGGAGCTTGAAACCGGCGCGGTCTACAACGCCAGACAGGCCGTCTCCATCACCTGCGACATGCTCCTGCGCGCGATCTGGACGGAGGTCCCGGCAGGTAAGGCTGCCGTGAAGTTCGTCAACAACGGCGATCTCTATGACATCATTCTGGTCGACAAGGGCAGCAACGGCGTCGCGCCGGAGACTGCGCCTGCCCGTCCCGGCTACACCTTCGTGGAGTGGCGCTGCGACGCGCTCAACAGCTTTGTCAGAGCCGGTGAGCCGTTCGGTGTCGCCGCCGACGCGGACGACCTGATCGTCTACACTGCGGTCTACACCCGCAACAGCTACAAGCTGCACTTCAACCTCGACGGCGGCCGTCCCAACTATGCGGACATCATCGACGTCGGTTACGGCGAGACGGTCGCGCTGGCCGACGCCGCCGAAAAGGACGGCTATGTGTTCATCGGCTGGCGCGAGGACGCCACGGGCATCATCTATGGCGCAATGGCCAGCTACGTCGTCCGGGGCGACGCGGACTTCACTGCGGTCTGGGAGGCCGCCTCCTGTGTCGTCCGCTTCCTCGACGCCGAGACCGGCATTCTCTACGGCTATGAGCCGGTCAGCGAGGGGCAGCAGGTCGCCGCGCCGGGCGCGCCGACCGTATCCGGCAAGACCTTCCTCTATTGGGTCAACCAGGACAAGGAAGCTGACAAGGTCATGGCCGGTGCGCTGACGCCCAACATTTTCAAGGACACCGTTTATCTCGCAGCCTACGAGGTCAGCACGCATAACATTGCGGTCGCGGCCGAGAACTGCGCGGTCACGGGTGTGCCGACCGAGCGCGTCGCCGTCGGAACGGAGATCCGCTTCGCCGTGGAGGCGAACGAGGGCTACCGCCTCGGCGCGGTCGGTCTGGTCTATACCGACGGCCTGAGCACGGTCGTCCGGGAGCTGAAGCCCAATGCCGACGGGCTGTATACCTTCCGGATGCCGGATGCAGACGTCACCATCGTTGCCAAGGCCGAGAAGAGCCGCTTCTCGATCTTTGCCGCTCCTGCGGAGCATTCCCGCATCGACGCGCCGAACTATGCCAACGCGGGCGAGAGCGTCCCGGTCGTCGTCTCCGTTGATCCGGGCTATGTGCTTCATGCGGTGCTGGGTCTCACCGGGAACGACCAGATGATCCCGCTGACGCTTGTCTTGCAGGAGGACGGCAGCTGCGGCTATCTGTTCACGATGCCCGCTGCGGACGTTACGCTGCAAACCGTCACCGTCAAGGCGGCGCACACCGTCACCTTCCTCGACGCGGATAACACGCTGCTGGCGATCGTCCCCGTCGACCATGACGAGCTGCTCGACGCGGCGCTCGTCCCGCAGGTCGAAAAGACCGGCTATGAATTCTCCGGGTGGGAATATCTTCCGGTCAACGGCAAGACCTTTGACCCGGCGAACGACGCCGTCGCCGAGAGCCTGATCGTCCGCGCGACCTACGAGGGGCAGCCCTTCACGGTCGAGGCCGGCCATGTGGACAACATCAAGTACCTCAAGGCCTCGAGCGGCGTCAACAGCAGCGACCTGCTTGAGGGCGACAAGCTCACCGCCAAGGCGGGCGCCGACGTCCTCGTGCGGTTCGCCGCCGAGCGCGACTGGGCGATCACCGGAATCGCGATCGTCGGTCTGGACGGCTCGAAGACCATCGTTGAGCCGATCCTGCGCACCAAGGAGAGCAAGGACGGCATCAACTACTACGAATTCGGCTTCACCATGCCGACGGAGCATGTCAAGATCGATCTTTACACCGTCGCGAAGCTCTACCGTGTTGACGTGGTCGAGAACCTGCCCGAGGCGGGCGACTACACCATCAACGGCCACCACAGCAACAACCTCTATGTCCCGCAGGGCAACGACGTCGTCATCGACATCGCGCCCGTCCCCGGCTACTATGTCGCCGAGGTCACCGCGTGCTTCAACGACGGCATCAGCCTCAAGTCCGTCCCGGACGGCACCCTCAGCGAGGACGGCACGCGCTACACCTTCCCGATGGTCGGCTACGACGTCACGGTCACGATCACTTACGCGCCGCATGACTACAACATCGACATCGAGACGAGCAACGCTCTGACCTATCGGCCGGATCAGGCGGCTGACCCCGATCAGATCATCGAGAGCCTCGACCCGAGCTACACCACCAAGGGCTGGATCGAGTTCGTCGGCGAGCGCAACGTCTGGAAGGACGCCACCAACGAGCTGAATCAGCAGTATAAGTATCTGGCCAACGGCGCCGCCGTGGTCGGCGAGCGCGTCGCGTTCCGCGTGGTCGAGTGGACCGGCTACCATCTGGCCGAGCTCACCGTCACCTGCGACGACGGCGAGGTCACCGTCCCCGTCACGCTCAAGGACGGCATCTACTACTTCGACATGCCGGCTGACCATGTGGTCATCACCGCGATCTTCGCGGAAAATTCCTACACCGTGTACAAGGACGCCGCGTCCGAGGCGCACGGCACGGTCGAGCTGAACGGCCTGCGCGAGAACCGGATCTCCGCCGACTATAAGCAGGAGGTCACCGTCACCGTCACGCCGGACGACGGCTATCAGGTCACGAGGATCTATTACGTCCTTGCAAACGGCGACGTTCTGGATTTCGACACCGCGGCTTATGAAAACGCCGACGTCATGACCGACGCGCACGACACCGCGCACGCCATCACCTTCCATATGCCGGCCTCCGACGTCACGGTTTACGCAGAGTATGCGCCGATCCTCTATACGATCAGCGACGACTGCGCAGAGGCAAGCGTCGAGTACACCACGCCGCACACCGTCGGCGAGAAGGTCGTCTTCACCACCAAGGCCAACTACGGCTACATCATCACCGAGGTCTATGGCCTCGACGAGAACCGCGAGCGCGTCAACCTGCACACCGACACGGTCAACGCCCTCTACGGCGGCAGATACTACTTCGATATGCCGGCCTCCCCGGTCACCATCTACGTCGAAACGATGAAGGACGAATTCAACGTCGTCTATCTCGCAAACGGCAAGCTGGTCGACTATGAGGACGTCGACTACCTCGCAACGGCCAACGTTGCGGCGCGTGTTCCGATGGTCTCCGACGCCCCCGTCGGCTACCACTTCGTCGGCTGGACGTCCGCCGATGTTCAGACGCCGGTCACCGCTGCCGCCCCGAGCGTCAGCAATGCCGACTTCGTGATTGTGAAGGATCGCACCTACATCGTCGCGGCCTATGCCAAGGACGAGATCGACGTGCACTTCCTCGCAACGGCTAACGGCACCGTGACCGAGAAATTCACCGGCGCGGACAACACCGCCGAGTACCGTCTCGACACCACCGTCTTCGGCGACGTCGTGCAGTTCACGGCCGTGCCCGACACCGGCTATGAGATCGACGCCGTCCGCGTCTTCACCGCCACCGGCGACGGCCACGACCTCGACGTGAAGTACACCGTCAGCGACACCGCCTACACCTTCCTCATCCCGGCCACCTATAAGCCCGACGTACACACCGTGCAGGCCGCCGACGTGATCGTCGCCGTGACCTTCCGCAAGGCCTGCTACACGCTGACCAAGGCAGACGACTGCGAGACGGACGGCATGATCTCCGTCAACGGCTCCGTCGCGACCGAGACGAGCTTCGAGTACCGCTTCATGGATCCCGTCACCATCACCGCCACGCCGAAGGACGGCTACTACGTCGCCTCCATCGTCGCGCAGAGCGCCGACGGCTCCGAGAAGTTCGAGATCACCGGCACCAAGCCTGCGGTCGACACGATCCGCGGCGACGCGCTGACCCTCAGCTTCCTGATGCCCGCCTGCGACCTGACCTACACGGTCGATTACGAGAAGTGCGACTTCTCCGTCACCACCGTGTTTGACGCGAAGCAGGGCACCGTCACGACCAGCCCGGCAAGCATCGCGCAGCTTGACGACATCGTGACCGTCACGGTCGAGCCGAAGCCCGGCTACCGTCTGGCCTCCCTCACCGCGACCTACGAAGGCGGCGAGAAGTCCCTCGTCCTGACCGAGATCGGTAAGAACCGCTACACCTTCACCATGCCCGCAGCGGCCGTCACCGTCACGGCGCTGTTCGAGGAGGTCAACTACACCGTGACCCTCACGGTCGACGGCGAGGCGACCACCGCGCTCAACGGCTTTGACACCGTGAACATCGGCGTCGATTATCTTGACACCGTGACGGTCTCCGTCACCCCGGCTGTCGGCTGGGAGCTGACCGCGATCACGGTCGACGGCGGCAAGATCACCGTCAACGAGGAGATCAAGCGGGGCGGCGGCGACTACACCTTCACCATGCCCGAGCACGACGTCGCCGTCGAGGTCAGGCTCACCAAGACCGGCTACGGCCTGAAGGCCTATGCGATCAACAGCTTCGAGAACGGCCACGGCAAGGTCACCCTCAACCCCGAGCGCGTGGCTTATATCGGCGATCTGGTCACCATCACGGCTGACCCGGACGACGGCTACCGCGTCGGACGCGTGATCGTTCTGGATGTCAACGGCAAGACCGTCCCGGTCAACTATGTGAAGAACGATTATGACTACATCGAGACGTGGAGCTTCACCATGCCGGCCTCCAACGTTGCAATCACGGTCAAGTTCGAGGTGCAGGGCTCGTCGTACTACGATGACGTCCGCACGGACGCGTGGTACTACAACGCCGTCACCTTCGTCACCGACCGCGGTTACTTCAACGGCGTCAGCGAGATGCTCTTCGCGCCGTATATCGACATGAACCGCGCCATGTTCGTCACCGTGCTCGGCCGCATGGCCAACGTCGACACGAGCAAGTACATGGGTCTGGCCTTCAGCGACCTTGAGGCCGGCATGTACTACGTGCCTTACGTCAAGTGGGCCAACGAGAACGGCATCGTCCTCGGCCGCAGCGACACGATCTTTGATCCGGAGGCCTCCATCACCCGCGAGGAAATGGCCGCGATCATGTATCGCTACTGCGCGTACATCGGCATGGACATGACGCCGAAGAACACGATGTTTATGGATCGCTACACCGACCGCAATGAGATCAGCGATTGGGCTGTGACTTATGTGGAATGGGCAGTCGGCTGCGGCCTGATGCGCGGCATGACCGACCACACCATCGACCCGCTGGAGCACGCCTCGCGTGCGCAGGTCGCGCAGGTCATCATGAACTTCTGCGACAAGGTGCTCTACCGCTGAGCCGCCTGTCATAAAACGGGGAGCCGTCCTTGCGGGCGGCTCCCTCGTTTTTGCTTCGCAGTGAAATTCGGCCTTTGGCCGAGTGAAATATGCTCTGCATGTGAAATGCAGCCTTGCGGCTGCGTGAAATGGCGCTTCCGGGGAAGCGCCGTGGCGGTGTCCCTGTGGGACGGATCGAAAATTCAGGATTTTGTCGTTTTCCGCTCCCCTGCTTCGCTGCGGAATTCCATGCCTTTGGCTTAAAGATTGCCACGTCGCTGCGCTCCTCGCAATGACACGAAAATGGAACGCTTATGTTTGGAAAACACACGTTTTTTGTTTTATGAAGTCATTTTTTGCGCAGTGTCGCTCCGCAACGTTTTTTAAACGTGCCGTTCCGGAAAGTGTTCCGTTTTCCCGCAAAACCTATCAATTTTGTCATTGCGAGGAGGGCGCGTGCGCCCGACGCGGCAATCTTTGACGGAACGAAACGGCATCCCGGAACGAAATACGGAGAAACGGGACGAAATAAAAGCAACACGAGACAGCGTAGCTTGCCTCGTGTTTCATATTATGTGCAGCACTTCTCGCCCCGTGTTCCCGTGCTTCGCTCCGGCATCCCATGCCTTTGGCTTAAAGATTGCCACGTCGCTGCGCTCCTCGCAATGACAAAATTGATCCGTGCCCCCAATGCTTTTGCACTTTGAATCGCTGAAGCGTTGAGGAATGATCTGTTTGGAGGATCCATGCAAGGATAGAAAAATGGCAGGTTTTTATGAAAACCTACCATTTTTTGCGGTCAAGATATTTGAATCCGTTGCGGGCGGAATCGCCATAGTGCTCCCACCCCGGCGCGGCATCATACTCCCGCGAGGTTGTATATCACAGCATATCACGCAGCCAGCTGCGGTATATCATTGCGCGAGGCAAACAAATCGCTGAATCGTTCCGCGCCTCATTCAAAATAGCTTTTCATCACGGCGCGGACACATTGCTGCTGTGATCTTGACAACCTGCGGTATTCATCGAGCATATGATGCTCCTCGGCGGAAAGCTCAGAGGACTGCACGCCGTGCCCAATCAAATAGTCAACGCTTGTATGAAAAAAGTCGGCGATCAGGATCATCGTCCGAATATCCGGCTCGATATTGTGGTTTTCGTACTTATTTATGGACTGCTGGCTCACGGAGATCGCATCGGCGAGCTGCTTTTGCGTGACGCCGGCCTCAGTACGGAGTTTCCTCAGATTTTCGAGCATTGCACTCACCTCATACATATCCTAACAACATCAGTGTGTGAAAGAAAACACTTGAAAATAGTTATTGACAACAACTATAGGTTGTGATAACATATAAACATACAAAGAAAGGAGAGAAACGTGTAATGAAAAAACGATGGACGATTTTGGTCTGCATCCTCTGTGTCGCGTCACTGCTGCTGCTTTTGAGCGCCTGCGGCGGAAAGGAAGCCGCGCTGATCGGGGAGTGGAAGCTGGAGTACACGATCGACGACGAGTCGGGAGAGAAACGATATGCTGACGATTTGCTGATCGTTCTTTCTTTCGACAAAGACGGAACAGGCTATTACACGGGCGACATCGATGCAAATCTCAATTTCAGAACGATGTATTTCAAATGGAGCCTTGAGGGGGACAACATCGTGGTCAGATTCACTTCGTTCGACGATATTCCGATGATAATGAATATAAAAATTCAAGAATTATCGCGCGACAAGCTAGCGCTCCAAGGCGCAGAGGACGGACTCTTTTATAATGACTGTCACTTTACAAAAAAGGGGTAGAGAACTGTGAGAGGAAAACGGCTGATATCGGTCTTGCTGGTGGCCGTCCTGCTGGTCGGGCTGTGTGCCTGCGGTACAAAGGGCGACGACCTGAAAACGCTTTTGACGACGTATACTTGGAAGTTTCCGGGCAGCGTGACGGTGTTTCTGCGGCCGGACGGGACGGGTGCGCAGTACGATAAGGGCAGCAGCATTCCGAAGGATAACTTCCGCTGGGAGCTTTCCGGCAACGTTCTGCATTGGATCCTGACCGACGACGGGGAAGAACGGGATTTCGGGACATTTACCGTCGAACGCATCAACGAATACACCCTCCGTCTGACCTTCACAGAGAACGGTGAGTGGGTGGACTTTTATCGCGAGGATGCGTTTGACTAAGGACGGGGGAACCGGATTGCCACGTCGCTTTGCTCCTCGCAATGACAGAATCGGGAGAGTTTCCTTTCTAAGCGCAGCGCGGCGGTTTCGGACGCTGCGATATGGTGTTGCGGTGGAAAAACAACAAAAAAACCACTCCGAATCCGTTCCACCAAAAATCGGCGGATCGAATTCGGAGTGGTTTGTTTTAAGCGGACGGTGCAAGCATGCCCTGTGCGGCAAACGTGTCCGGTGCTCGGCGCGGAAACGCGTCACACACCTGAAAAACGGATGGGCAAAGGAGCAGACGCGTTACAATTCATGAGCGGCCGAAGCACGCGCGGACATCCCCGGCCATATAAAGGCTGCCAAAGGCGACGAGCGCGCCGTCGGCCGGCGTCCGGTCGAGCGCCGCGCGGACGCCCTCCGCGACCGAGCCGCAGACCGTGACCGGCTTTCCGTAGGCGCGCAGCTGCGCCGCCAGCTGCGCGGCGGGCAGCGCGCGGGGATTATCGGGCGTGACGGCGACGAACCGGTCGATCAGCGGGGCGATGATGCGGTACATCTCGTCATATTGCTTGTCGGCCATGACGCCGGTCAGCGCCGTGATCGACCGGCCAGGCAGATAGTCGCGCAGATTCTGCGCCAGCGCCTGCATACACTGCGGGTTGTGGCCGCCGTCGACAAAGACCGGCGGCTGCGTTTGCAGCAGCTCGAAGCGCCCCGGCCAGACTGTTCCGGCCAGACCGCGCCGCACGGCCTCCTCGGGCAGCGCCCAGCCCCTCTGCCGCAGAACGTCCACCGCCGTCAGCACGACGGCGGCGTTTTTTTGCTGATGCAGCCCCAGAAGCGGCAGCTCCAGCGCCTTTCGCGCGCCGTAATCGAAGACCTGACCGGTCAGCGCGAGCCGCACGGTGTGCAGCTGCGCGAAATCCGGCGTGTGCAGACGCGTCCCGGTCGCGGCGCAGCGCGCCCGGATGACGTCCGCCGCCTCCTGCGGCAGACCGTCGTAGAGCACGCAGTCGCCGCCCTTCAGGATCCCGGCCTTCGCCCCGGCGATCTGCGCGAGCGTGCCGCCGAGGATCGCGGTGTGATCGTAGCCCAGGTTGCAGATCACGGCAAGCTCCGGGCAGTCGATGACGTTGGTGGAATCCAGCGCGCCGCCGAGGCCGACCTCGAGCACAACGATGTCGCAGCGCTCCTGTGCGAACCAGAGCATGGCAAGCGCCGTGATCAGCTCGAATTCGGTCGGATGCTCGGCCATGGCCTCGGCCTCCGCGCGCGTGCGCTCCGTCAGCGCCGCCAGCGCCCCGTCGGAGATCGGCACGCCGTCGCACTGCATCCGCTCGTTGAAGCGCATGAGGAAGGGCGAGGTATAAAGCCCGGTGCGCGCGCCCGCTGCGCGGAGGATCGCGGCCAGCATCGCCGACGTCGAGCCCTTGCCGTTCGTCCCGGCGACGTGGACGAAGCGCAGGCGCTTTTGCGGGTCGCCCAGACGGCGCAGCAGCTCCCGCGTGCGCGAAAGCCCCGGCCTCGAGCCGCGCCAGCTCACGTCATGCAGATAGGTCAGTGCCTCCTGAATCGTCATGCCGCGCGCCCTCCTCCAAGTCCGGCGTGCGCCAGCGCCCTGGCCAGCGGGAGCACCGGTGCGGCGGTCAGCAGACTTGTGGCTGCGCCGATCAGCAGGCGCTCGAAGAACACGCCGAAGATCACGTGATATTCATAATAATGATAGAGCTTGGCGTCGACATAGAACGCCAGCGTGTTGCCGCAGGAGACGAGCAGCCCGGCGGCGACACAGAGCGCGAAAAAGAGCGGATAGCGTCTGCGGCGGAGCTGCGGTGCGGCCAGCAGGCCGACCGTCAGACCGCGCACGGCGGGCGGCAGGATCCAGAGCGCAGTCGTGGGCGTGACGCCGTAGGTCAGAAGCTGCTCGAGGAACGCGCCGAGCAGCCCGACGAGCATGGCGTCGACCGGGCCGCAGACCACGGCGCAGAGCACGGTCGGAAGCGCCGCGATCGTCAGCTTGAAGCCGCCGATGCGCACGGACGCAAAGGACAGCGCAACGTAGAGCGCGATGAAAACGGCGTCGGATACCAGCCGTTTGGTGGAAAACGATGTGGTTTTGGGCATAAAAAATCCTCCCTTGTGTTGGAAGGAGGTTGTCGGGGAAGCGCAGGCCGGCACGGCGGGGTATACGCCGGGAGCCTGCTGCTTCCGATGGATCAGCGCGCCGCAAAAAAGCGCACTGCGCCGCGCCCGTTCTTGCGGACGGGGCGGCCTCCGGGCGGCTGCGAGACAGCGAAGCGCACGGCGCGGCCGGGGCGGCACGAAAGCCGTCCGCGACCCGTTCGGCGCTTTCCGGCGGCAACCTCCCATCCGCCGGCGCACGGGCATTGCCCGAGCGCGTCCCTACTCCCGGAGTCGGTATGAAATTTGCGCAAGGCCGCGAGGCTTCGCTCTGCCCGCGCGTCACTTTTTACGCTTCAGCGCGCCGCCGTTCCGATCCGTTCCCCGAGGCGCACCTTGGACTCGATGCCCTGCGCGCTGTGGGACAGGATGTCCGCATCCGGCTCAAAGCGCCCCGGCGGCAGCAGCAGGATGACGGTCGAGCCGCCGTACTCAAAATAGCCCTTCTCCTGAAGCTTCCCGAAGGACGCGGGCGTCTCGCAATGGTTGCGGATGCGGCCGACCAGCAGCGCGCCGACCTCCATCTGCACGACCTGCCCGAAGTGCGCGGTCTGCAAGACCGTCCAGCGCCGCGCGTTGCGGCGATAGACCTTCAGGTCGGCGGCGATCGGGTTGACCGTGTGCAGCACGCCGGGGACGGCGCGCGTAGCCGACTGCGTCCCGGCGTCGGGGTAGACATAGCGGTGATAATCGTCCGGCGCGAGGCGGAAGATCAGGCACCAGCCGCCCTCATACTGCGCCGCCAGCGCGTCGTCCTCCAGAAGCTCCGCGACGGTGTAGGGCACACCCTTGACCGCGAAGCGCTGCTCCGCCGAGATCGGCAGCGCCGTCAGCTTTGAGTCGGCGACGGCGGGCAGCTCGTCGGGCGCGGTTTGGTTGACATAATTTTTCCTCTGCCGGGTAAAAAAATCGTTGAAGCAGGAAAATTCCTGCCTTGTGCAGTCGTCGGCGGAGATGTGATAGGCCTGCATGAAGCGCCGCACCTTCCCGCGGGAAAGGCGGCTGCGCTGCCACGCGGCATAGAGCGCCGAGACGGGTCTGCGGCAGAGAAGCCCCTTGGCCAGCAGACGGCCGGGCACGGTGCCGTAGGTGAAGCGGATCGCGCCGCCGCCGACCTCCGGCGCGTCGATCAGGCGCTGCGCCTGCCGATCCCAGACCTGCACGGCTTACAGCCCGAGCCGCTCGAGCGCGGCCATGCGCACGCAGAGGCAGAAGACCTCCATTGCCTGCTTCAGCTCCGCGACGGGCGGCAGCGACGGCGCGATGCGGACGTTGCTGTCGAGCGGATCCTTGCCGTAGGGGAAGGTCGCGCCCGCCGGGGTCATGGTCACGCCGGCCTGTGCGCAGAGCGCGAGGGCGCGCTTCGCCGTGCCGGGCATGGTGTCGCAGGAGATGAAATAGCCGCCCTTCGGCTCGGTCCAGGTGGCCAGGCCGCGCGGGCCAAGCTCCTGCCCGAGCAGATCGAGCACGGCGCGGAACTTCGGCGCGAGCACGGCGGCGTGGCGCTGCATGAGCGCCAGCGTGTGCGCCTTGTCCTTCAGATAGCGCACATGACGCAGCTGGTTGACCTTGTCATAGCTGATGGTCTGGAAATTCAGCAGCTTTTTCAGGTAATTCTGGTTGTCCACCGACGCCGCCATCACGGCCACGCCCGCGCCCGGGAAGGTGATCTTCGAGGTCGAGGCGAATTCATAGACCATGTCGGGATTCCCGGCCGCGCGGCAGACGCTCAGCATGTCGGCAAAGGGCACGAACTCGCAGAACAGCTCGTGGATGCAATAGGCATTGTCCCACATGAGGGCAAAGTCCGGCGCGGCCGGGCGCAGATGCGCGATACGGTCGATCACGGCGTCGGAATAGATGATGCCCTGCGGGTTGGAATACTTCGGCACGCACCACATACCCTTGACGGCCGGATCCTTGACGGCCTCCTCGACGGCGTCCATGTCCGGGCCTTCGGGGGTCATGGCGATGGGGATCAGCTCCATGCCGAGCGACTGCGAGACGCCGAAATGGCGGTCATAGCCGGGCGCAGGGCAGAGAAAGCGCACGACCGGCTCCTTCGACCACGGACGCGGCGAATGCAGCAGGCCGTGGGTGTAGGCCTTGGCCATCAGGTCGTACATCAGGTTCAGGCTGGCGTTGCCGCCGACGAAGATCTCCTCCGGCTTCGTGCCGAGGATCTCGGCGAACAGCCGCTTGGCCGACGGGATGCCGGTCAGCTCGCCGTAGTTGCGGACGTCCAGTCCGTCGTCGATGCAGTCGGCCGGATCGGACAGAACGGTCAGCAGGTCGCTGACCATGTCGAGCTGCTGGCGGCTGGGCTTGCCGCGCGCCATGTTGAGCGAAAGCTTCTGCGCCTGATAGTCGGCGTAGCGCGTCTGCAGCGCGGCGTATTCGGCGCGGCGCTGCTCAAGTGTCAGGGCTTGATAGGTTTGCATATTGGTCCCCTCCTTAGGAAACTCTCAGATATTTGACCGGGCCTTTTTCGCTGTAATCCAGCGTCAGCTCGCGGCCGTCGACCGCGAAGGTATAGACCCGGGTGAACGCGCCGGAGGCGTTCTGGTCAATGTCGCAGGTGAGCACGCTGCCCTTGACGGTGAACGTGCCGGAGATCGTCCCGGCGTCCTGGCCGCGGTATTCCGCGCTGGCGGACATCGTACCGTCGTCGTTGAAGGTGATCGTCTCGCGGATCTGATCCTCCCCGGTGTTCGCCGAGACCCAGACGCCGACGAGATCCTGCGGGATGCCGTCGGCGGCGCTCTCAGCGGTCGTCGCGTCCCCGGCGGTCGCCGCGTCCTTCCGCGCGGCGCAGCCCGCGAGGAGCAGCGCAGCCGTCAGCAGCGCAAGCAGCAGGCAGAGCGTTTTTTTCATGACAGTTCCTCCCAAAGCCGCGCGCGGAAGCTCTCCGTCCCGTCGGGCTTGACGCCCTGAACGATGTCGCCGCTGCGCAGGAGCGTCAGCGTCTCGCCCTCGAAGCATTCGTGCTCGTAGCAAAGCTCCAGCCTGCGCCGGCCGGGCAGGACGGCCTCGGCGGAGCGGATGTAATCGACGTGGTTGCGGTGGCCGTTGCGGTCGATCTGCCCATGCGTGACCGTGTCCGAGCCGATCGGCGTCAGGTCGGACGGGATGCGCAGCGCGCGCATCGTCTCGGTGCGCTCCGGCTCGGGCGTGGGCAGCGTCCAGAGCACGGGCGCAGCCTTCATCGGCAAAAGCCGCCGCACGCGCGTGTCGACAAGCGCCCAGTATTGCAGCGCGCTGCCGACCTCCTCGTCGCCGTCGTAGAGGGCGAAATCGCGGACGGAAACCGCCGGGCCGGGGCGGCGCAGCCAGGTCCGGACGCGCAGGGCGCGGATCGGCAGACGGTCTACGGTGATGCGGATGCGCAGCAGCATCCATAGGCAGTGAAAATCGCTGACCATGCGGTCATGGCCGATGTTCAGGTCGTCGCTGTGCGCCAGAATGGTCTCCTGCATTGCGTCGGCGACGTCGCTGAGCGTCTTGACTGCGCCGAAGCGCTGTTCCCAAATTGCTTGCATAGCTCCTCCGTGTGATGGTTTTGGGAACCTCTGATTAAATTGCAAGAGCGGTCAGTGAGGGATTTTGTTCCAGATTGAGATTTGGAAATCGCAGGAATACTTTGTGTATTTCAAGATTTTCAAACCGATAAGCTGGGACAAAAGGCCCGTTGAGCGCCGCTGCCGATTTATTCAGAGGTTCCTTTGGTCAGTGCGCGCCGGCGCCGCGGAATTCGGTGCAGAACGGGCGCAGCGGGCAGTCCGCGCAGTGCGGACTGCGGGCGGTGCAGACGTCCCGGCCGAACAGAACGATCCGGTGGCAGAAGGCGCTGCTCTCCTCGGGCGGCAGGATCGCGCGGAGCTGCCGCTCGACCTTTTCCGGCTCCTTGCCCTTGGCGAGGCCGAGCCGGTTGGCGATGCGGATGCAGTGCGTGTCGCAGACGACTGCGGGCTGACCGTAGAGATCGCCGAGCAGCAGGTTCGCCGTCTTGCGCCCGACGCCCGGGATCGTCAGCAGCTCGTCCATGGAGTCCGGCACGCGGCCGCCGAAGCGGTCGCGCAGCGCCTGACAGGCGGCGACGATGTCCTTGGCCTTCTGGCGGAAGAAGCCGCACGAGCGCACATACGGCTCGACCTCCTCGGGCGTGGCCTCCGCGAAGCACTCGAGCGTCGGGAAGCGCGCGAAGAGCGCCGGTGCGATCTCGTTGACGCGCTTATCCGTACACTGCGCGGACAGGCGCACGGCGATCATCAGCTCATAATCCTTTTGGTATTGCAGCGCGCAGAGCGCGTCGGGATAGCGTTCGCGGAGAACGGAGAGGATCTGCGCAAGCTCATCCATGGCGGAGCCTCCTGTCTGTCTTTTTTTAATAAGGGAATTATACCACACATTTGCGCCCTGTCAAGAAAATTCGAGCGAAAAGTTTTCGCAGTGCGCATAATTGTTCGCGCAGAACGAACACTTCCGTCGGCATATTCCGCACCTCCGGCGCATAGGCTGAAGGCAGGGGGGGATGCGCAGTGTGCAATCGGTTCACGCGGTTAAAATGCAAGGAGGTCGTCAACGTCTGCGACGGGGCGCGGCTGGGCTTCGTCTGCGACCTGGAGCTGGACGTCTGCACCGGGCAGGTCGTTTCGCTCGTCGTGCCCGGCGCCGGGAAATGCTTCGGGCTGCTCGGCGCGCCGGAGGAATTTGTCATTCCGTGGGCGTGCATCCGCCGCATCGGCGACGACATCATCCTCGTCGAGGGAGAACGGGAAAAATTCTGTCTGCCGAAGCAGAGAAAGCCGCTGTTTTGAGCGAAAAAAAGCCCGATTTTTGCAAATTTGTGCTTGCAAAATCAGGAATCATCGGGTATAATATATCGGCGTGTGAAAACACGCGAAAAATCAAACCACACACGCCGGGATGCTTCGTTCCAGTGCCGCAACGCGGTGAACGGAGGAGATGATCGGCGTGGCGGTAACAACAAAAGGAGATCAAACACAATGGCAGTCGTATCCATGAAGAGCCTGCTCGAAGCAGGCGTCCACTTCGGTCATCAGACCAGACGCTGGAACCCCAAAATGGCCCCGTATATCTACACGGAGCGCAACGGCATCTATATCATCGACCTGCAGAAGACCGTCAAGAAGATCGAGGAAGCCTATAACTTCATCCGCGATCTGGCCGCGAACGGCGAGAACGTCCTCTTCGTCGGCACGAAGAAGCAGGCGCAGGACGCCATCCGCGAGGAAGCGGAGCGCGTCGACCAGTATTATGTCAACGCCCGTTGGCTCGGCGGCATGATGACGAACTTCAAGACCATGCGCACCCGTATTGACCGTCTTGCCCAGCTGCGCAAGATGCAGGAGGACGGCACCTTCGCGATGCTTCCGAAGAAGGAAGTCATCAAGCTCGAGGGCGAGATCGCCAAGCTCGAGAAATATCTCGGCGGCGTGAAGTCCATGAAGAAGCTGCCCGGCGCGCTGTTCATCGTTGACCCCCGCAAGGAGCGCAACGCGATCGCAGAGGCCCGCAAGCTGCATATCCCGGTCGTCGCCATCGTCGACACCAACTGCGACCCCGATGAGGTCGACTACGTCATCCCCGGCAACGACGACGCCATCCGCGCCATCCGCCTGATCGTGGCCACCATGGCCAACGCCGTTCAGGAAGGCCGTCAGGGCGAGGCCAACAACGAGGCTCCCGCCGCCGAGGCCGAGAAGGCTGCCGAATAATACACAGGAGGAAACAAACTATGGCATTCACTGCTGCTGATGTAAAAACCCTGCGCGAAATGACCAATGTCGGCATGATGGACTGCAAGAAGGCCCTCGTTGAAACCGACGGCGACATGGACAAGGCCGTCGAATGGCTCCGCGAGAAGGGTCTTGCGAAGGCCGCCAAGAAGGCCGGCCGCATCGCCGCCGAGGGCATGGCCTATGCCACCGTCGAGAACGGCGTCGGCGTCGCCGTCGAGGTCAACGCCGAGACCGACTTTGCCTCCAAGGCGCCCGTCTTTGTCGATTTCGTCAAGGATATTGCCAAGACCATCGCCGAGAACGACCCGGCCGACGTCGAGGCACTCAAGGCCTGCAAATTCCACGGCTCCGAGCTGACCGTCGCCGAGACCATTCCCGAAAAGGTCATGGTCATCGGTGAAAACCTCCAGATCCGCCGCTTCCATCGCTTCGGCGAGAACACCAGCGTCGCTTACGTCCATGCGGGCGGCAAGATCGGCGTTCTGGTCAACCTGATCGTCGAGGGCGGCATCGACGCCACCCAGATCGGCAAGGACGTCGCCATGCAGATCGCGGCTCTGAACCCCCGCTTCTGGGACAAGAGCGACGTCTCCGACGACGTGCTCGAGGAAGAGAAGAAGGTGCTCGTCGCCCAGATGGACAACGACCCGAAGATGGCCGGCAAGCCCGCTCAGGTCAAGGAAAAGATCGCGGCCGGCAAGATCAACAAGTTCTACGAAGAAAACTGCCTGCTCCAGCAGTCCTTTGTCAAGGACGGCTCGATGAGCGTTGAGCAGTATATGAACAGCGCTGCCAAGGCGCTGGGCGGTTCCGTGAAGTTCGTCGACGCCGTTCGCTTTGAAAAGGGCGAGGGCATCGAAAAGAAGCAGGAGGACTTCGCTGCCGAGGTCGCCGCTCAGATGAATATGGGCAAGTAAGCTTCGCGCTGCTCAAAAAAACCGGAAGCCGTCCGCAAGGACGGCCTCCGGTTTTTTGCGCGGTGTCGCTCCGCAAAATTTTAAAACGTTTCGTTCTGAAAGCCGTTTCATTTCCCAGAAAAACCTGTCAGATTTGTCATTGCGAGGAGGGCGCAATTCTTGCGCCCGACGCGGCAATCTTTGACGGAACGAAACGGCATCCCGGAACGAGGCACGGCAAGGCCGCGCAGTGAAATTTATCCCTCGGCCGAATATGGCCGCTCTATTCCTTTTCTTTCCTGCGCGGATGCGGCTGCACGCCCCATTCCGGCAGCGGCAGACGCTGCATCGCGCCGAAGATCTTCGTTTTCAGGTCGGGATAGGTCGCCTGAAGCTGCTCGATGAGCTGCTTGATCTCCTCGCGCTTGGTGTGCTTGTCGGCGGGGCAGTTGTTGTGCACGACCGGCAGCCCCTCACGCGCGGCGAAATTGCGCACCATGCCCTCGGTCAGATAGAGCATCGGCCGGATCTGCGTGACGCCCGTGCGGTCGAGGTATGTCACGGGCTGGAAGCAGCTCAGCCGCCCCTCGAAGAGCAGGCTCATCAGGAACGTCTCGACCGCGTCGTCGTAGTGGTGCCCCAGCGCGACCTTGGAAAAGCCCAGCCGCAGCAGCTCCTGATTCAGCGCGCCGCGCCGCATCTTGGCGCACATGGAGCAGGGATTTTTCTCCTTGCGATAGTCGAAAATGATCGGCCCGATCTCGGTCTTGACCGTGTGGAAGGGCACGTTCAGCCGCTCACAGAGCGCCGCCACGCCCGAAAAATCCATGCCGGGCAGTCCCATGTCGATCGTGACGGCCGTCAGCTCGAACGGCTGCGGATAATACTCACGCAGCGCCGCCAGCAGCACCAGCAGCGTCAGCGAGTCCTTTCCGCCGGAAACGCCCACGGCGATCCGGTCGTTCGGCTCGATCATGTGATAATCGTCGGCGCAGCGCCGCACAAGACCCATCAGCTTTTGCATATGTTCCGTCTCCTTTTTGCGGCGCATAATCCCGCCGCGGCTTCTGATTTCTCCGCAGAACGGTGAAAAATCGAACTCGAGCATTTGAGAGGATTCAAGAGTAAAACAGAGATTTTGCGAGTTCTTTCGGAGAAAAATAAAATTGTCCAAAAACACGCTTGACATTCCGTTTTGAATGTGGTATAAAAAACAGGCTGCGCAGGAAGCGCGCCCGACGCGTGCCGCTTTCTATTGTATGCGCAATTGATCCGTTTGTCAAAATATAATTTCTATATTGGAGGAAACACCATGACTACTCTGGTCAGAAAAGAAGACGTGCAGCGCAAGTGGTACGTCCTCGACGCTGCGGATAAGCCCCTCGGCCGCACCGCCGTCATCGCCGCCAATCTGCTGCGCGGCAAGCTGAAGCCCGACTTTACGCCCAACGTCGACTGCGGCGATTATGTCATCGTCATCAACGCCGACAAGGCTGTTCTCACCGGCCGCAAGCTGGAAGAGAAGTACTACCGCCGTCACTCCGGCTGGATCGGCGGTCTGAAGGAAGTCCAGTACAAGACCCTGATGGCCGAGCGCCCCGAGTTCGCATTCGAGCTGGCCGTCAAGGGTATGCTGCCGAAGAACACCCTCGGCCGCACCGCCATCACCCGCCTGAAGGTCTATTCCGGCGCCGAGCATCCCCATGCCGCTCAGAAGCCCGAAGCCTTCCCGCAGGACTAATTCAGGAGGTAACAGACTATGTACGAGAGCAAAAGACAGTATCAGTACGGCACCGGCAGACGCAAGTCCTCCATCGCCCGCGTTCGCGTTTATCCGAACGGCACCGGCTCCATCATCATCAACGGTCGTGACATCGACGACTACTTCGGTCTGGATACCCTGAAGCTGATCGTCCGTCAGCCGCTGGTCGCCACCGAGACCGTCGGCAAGGTCGACATCATCTGCACCGTCAAGGGCGGCGGCGTGACCGGTCAGGCCGGCGCCATCCGCCACGGCATCTCCCGCGCCCTGCTGGGCGTCAACGGTGAGTTCCGCGCGACCCTCAAGGCCTCCGGCTTCCTCACCCGCGACCCGAGAATGAAGGAACGCAAGAAGTACGGCCTCAAGGCCGCTCGTCGCGCTCCGCAGTTCTCCAAGCGCTGAGCCTTACTCTTTGCGGTTTCAAGAGCCTCTGCTTCGGTGGAGGCTCTTATTTTTACATATCTGCCTCGGCTTTTTGTGCATGCTCGGGCAGGAAGCGGCGGTGCGGCGGAAAATTTCCTATTCAAACCGCGACAGGCGGGAAAGGAGCGCGCAATGAAATCCTTCAAAATGGACGCCTATGACGGCATGAGCTTTTTCGGCGGGCTGGTGTTTTTTGCGCCCGTCGCGCTGCTGGTGCGCACACGGGCCGGGATCGGCGACGGGCAGTTCTTCCTGCTTCAGGTGCTGCTCTCGGCCGTCGTGGCGGTGGGCGAGCTGCCCACCGGCTATCTGACCGACCGCATCGGCTACCGCAATTCTCTGCTCCTGTCGCAGCTGCTCCTGCTTCTGGCGAGGGGGCTGCTGCTGGCGGCCTATCTGCTGCGTTCCCTCCCGCTTTTTGTGGCGGAGGCTGTGGTCGAGGGCGTTTCGGCCTGCCTTTTCTCCGGGACGGGCAGCGCGTATCTCTATGCACGGTGCGGGGAGGCCAACTACCTCTCCAAGACCGCGCACGCGGCAAATTTCGGGACGGCGGGCTTTCTGCTCAGCACGGCAGGCTACGCCGCGATCTATCGCGCGTTCGACCTGACGGGGCTGCTGATTGCCACCGTCCTATCTGGTGCGGCCGGTCTGCTCTGCGCGATCCTCCTGCCCCGCGAGCCGCGCGGCGCCGTCACAAGGGCGCGCACGGAGAAGGTCGGCCTGAAGCAGCTCCGTCTGCTGCTGCATGACCGTCGGGCGAGACAATTCACCGCGCTGCTGTCGATTTTCAGCATGGCTTGGCTGCTGGTCAACTTCTTTTATGCGGAGCTGCTGGCGCAATGCGGCATCCCGCTGACGTGGCTGTCTGCGGTCATCATCCTGTATTCCCTCGTGCAGATGCTGGCCGAGCCGCTGATCCGCCTGTGCAGAGGACGCGCAAAGGCAAAGCTGACCGGGCTATTCTGCCTGCTCTGCGGCTTGGCGCTGGCAGGGCTTGGACTGCTGCACGGCGCGTGGGTCTTGCTCCCGATGATGGTTCTTCTGCCGCTGCTGCTCGATCTCGCGGCGTTTTCGGTCGAGGAGCAGCAGAATCTGCTGATCGACGCGCTGGAATTGGGGCACGGACGCGCGGCAGCGCTGTCCGTCATGAACATCGGCGTCAGCTTGATGGAGGTCTTCTCGCTGTTTGCGTCCTCGCTGCTGGCTGCGGCGGGAATCGGCTGGTGCTTCGGCCTGTGCGGCGCGCTTTTGATGCTGTGCGCGGTGTGTCTTCGGTATACGCGGCAGAAAATTTCCCGCTGAAAACGGAACGTCCCCATGCTGCGGGGCAGGCGTTCCGGCCTCGGAACGGCGCATCTTCGCGGCCGGCTTCAGCGCCATGACGGCGCCGGACGCTGCGCCCGAAAAATCAGGAGGCGTTTCTGCCCGTGCATGAATCGAAAATTGCGCGCAGATGGCGAATTTTCAGAAAAGAACGGAAAATCCTGAAAAACGCCTTGACAAGCGCAGAAATCTGTGATAAAATCCTATGGCTGATGTAAAAACGCGAGAATCGCGGGTGTAGTATAACGGCTAGTACAACAGCCTTCCAAGCTGTGGGCGTGGGTTCGATTCCCATCACTCGCTCCATACGCGCCAGTAGCTCATCCGGATAGAGCAACTGCCTTCTAAGCAGTAGGTGGGGGGTTCGAGTCCCTTCTGGCGTACCACTCGCGTGTATTCCTGTTCGGAATGACGCGCCTTGCTTCGGAACGCCGGTGGAAACGAAACCGTTTGCCGGTACGCCGACCAATCGGAGCGCGCCTTACGGCTTCTCCTCTTGGAAGGGACTTTGCTTCGAAAAATATGCCCCCGGCATGTTTTTCTCGCAAACTTCTGGCGTACCACTCGCGTGTATTCCTGTTTGGAACGATGCGCCTTGCTTCGGAACGCCGGTGGAAACGAAACCGTTCGCAGAAAGGCGCGGGCAGCTTGTCCGCAGGACATCGGCACGAGGGCGACAGCGTCGCTCGTCGGGAAAATATGGTGGGTGTAGCGTAGTTGGTTAACGCGTCAGATTGTGGCTCTGAAGACCGAGGGTTCGAGTCCCTTCACTCACCCCATTTCCCCTCTTGGGACTGCCCCATATTGGGATGTCGCCAAGTGGTAAGGCACCAGACTTTGACTCTGGCATTCGTAGGTTCGAGTCCTGCCATCCCAGCCATGTCGGAGCAAGGCGTGCTTTGCTCCGATTTTATTTTTTCGCCTGACCCGCTAGCTCAGTTGGCAGAGCAATTGCCTTTTAAGCAATGGGTCTGGAGTTCGAATCTCCAGCGGGTCACCAAAAGGAGCTTATACGAACACCTTGTGTTCCATCTTCATGGTTCGCAACGTGTTCGTGCTCTTTTTACGCACATAAAAGTCCGAGACGGCAGACAGTTTTTGTCTGCCGTCTCTTTCTGTTTCTCAGCGCCACGGCGCCTTCCGGATTGTACTTTCAGCGTATCCTGCAAGCAGATACAGTGCATCCTTTTGATCGTTTGTCAGATTCATTTCGTTGATTATCTTCATGATTTTATCCTTCCGGGTCTTTCCCTTGATGTCTTTGCCCCGGTCGTTCTTCTCGGACTTTACGTCCTTAATCTTCCGTTTGAATCTGACATAGGTCTCACAGGATATACCGGCTGCCTTTGCCTCTGCAAGGTTGTCGAACGCATCATCGTCCATGACGGTCCCGAGCGCTTGATAGACTTGGTTCTCGCTCAGCCCCTGTTTGAAAATTGCATCGATCTTATTGTCGAGCGAAATATCCTCCTCCCCGGCGAGCCGTTTGGTTTCTTTGACGATGCCCTTTGCATCCTCCGGCTTCAACCCGGCCGCAACATACTTGTCGTAGGTCGTCGTATTGCCAGGCGTTGGTGTATAGTACTTGTAGCAATCCTTAACCAATTCTCGCTGCTTCTTGGAGTAACCGTGCTCATCGATCCACACCGCCATTTCCAACTGCTTCTCGCTACTGCTCAAGTCTTCTTCGCTATAAATCTCTTTATACTGTTGCTTGTCCAGCGGATCGCTCATCCCGTTCCGGCCGCAGAGCCAGCATGCTGCTTCTTCCCACATGTCAGTTTCCCCCTTTTGTCGGTTTTCCCGGTTATTCGTCCTTGCTGTCCTGCTTCTGCTGGCAGCTCCCGATCAGTGCCCCGGCGCTCAGACCCGCCGTAAAGGCGGCGGTCAGCGCTGCGTCCATTTCTACGTTGGCATTGATCTCCTCAACGATACCCTTGCAAGGAGGTGACACAACTTGAACCAGCGTTTGAAACTGCTCAGAAAGCAGTTCAATCTAAATCAGTCTGATTTTGCATTGCGAATCGGCGTTTCACAGTCTGCGGTTGCAGCTTGGGAATCCGGTATCAGGAATCCCATTGACGCAATCGTACAATCCATTTGCCGCGAATTCGGTGTCAGTGAATCATGGCTGCGTACCGGCGAGGGCACGATGTTTGTCCCGCAGACGCCGGATGCGCAGATCGCGGCGTATGTCGCCCGGACGCTCAAGGGCAACAACGAGTTCAAAAAAGCCGTGCTTGCGCTGCTGCTGTCGCGCAGCGACGAGGAACTTGCCGTCATTGAGCGTGCCTATCGGGATCTCGGCGAGATCCTCCGGCAGCGAAAAGGGGAGTAGTGATTTTTTCACTACTCCCTTCTTTTGTGCAATTCAACCAAAAACGTCATTACAATTTTGTCGACCTCTCCGATTTTCCTGCTGCCCATTGACGGTATAATTTTCGCAGTGCTATACTTGTTATATGCAAAATACGAAAGAGGAGAGCATTCATGAACGCATTTGAATTCCGTACCGCTGCAATCCTTGCCTGCGAAAAATACTACGCCTATCTTTCCTCACTTCCCAAAGGTGCCTCCGGCTCAAAAATTTCCGTCCTCTCAAAGACTCGACGGTCGGAACGCTCCTCCGAATTCCGCTGCGTCCTCTCCGACCCGCTGCGCTTCTACGACACAGCCTTTGTTCTGGTCAGAGGCATTGAGCCGGAATATGAAGTTGAGATCAGCTGGTCCGACCCCGTTTCTCGTCAGGTCGTTTTGACCGTCCCCCGCAATGCGGACACCTTCGACGCGCTTTCCCCGTCGGATATCACCATTTGCTCCGATATGAAGTATCTGGTAAAGCGCCTCGGCAATTACTACCGTGAGCATACTGAGCTTAGTTTTTCGCCGCCGATGCCGCAGCCGCTTCCGCCCTGTGATTTTCCCGGCCTTGTTACGCCGTCCGATGAGCAATCCGCCGCGATCGACGGCGTTTTTTCCAGCCCTGTTTCCTATATCTGGGGACCTCCCGGCACCGGAAAAACGTTGGTCGTTCTGCCGCAGTGCCTGCTCCGCTACATTCAGGCGAAAAAGCGCGTCTACCTTCTGGCCCCTACCAATAACGCCGTCGAGCAGATGCTGCGTGGCATTCTGCCCATCCTGAAAACCGCTGGCGTTGACCTTGGCTGTGTCTACCGCATCGGCAACTCCAGCTCCGCCTTTGCGCGGCAATACCCCGAAGTCGTCGGCGACCGTGCGCTGGAGCAGGAGCAGGCATACTGGCAGGAGCGGCAGCGTAGCCTCCTGCTGGAAAAGGCACAAGCCGAATCGTACCACGATCTCGTTGCAGAGGTAGCGCAAAGCATATCGCGGCTTTCCTCTGTTCTCCCTCGTTTGAAGGAGCTTCAGGCGCATCACGCCGCCTCTGCGGAACGGCTTACGTTCGATATGCAGCAGCTTGCACATCTGCAAGCGCAACTTTCAGCAGCCGAGGAGAATCTGAACAGCACAGCCGCAGCGCTTGGCTCCATAGAGCAGCAAATGACCCGCTGCGCCCGTCAGCTCCGGTACTGCTGGAAGATCATTCCGTTCTTCTCCCGCCGCAAAAGCGCGTTAACGTTCCGTTTTTCCGAGCTGGAAGCCGAAAAATCCAAGCTTCAGCAGAAAGCTGCTGTCCTGCGCAGCACGCGTGCCGAGCTGCAAAACGAAATTGCAGCGTTAGAATCATCCGTTGCCGCATTGGAAGCCGCAGTCGCCGCCGACCGCAAAGAAGAATCTGCCCTCCTGAAAATGATAGCGTATACCGGCGACACGGAAGCAGCCACCGATACCTTGGGAGAATTACTTCTGAAACATCAGGAACGGCAGCGAGAACTTCGCAGCACCGAAGTGCGCCCTCTTGATAAGATCGACGCAGAGTTATCGGAAGCGCAGGAAGCCATGCAGAATCTGGAAGGTCACAGCAAGCTGCGCCAGCGGAATTCCGCCCTCGTGCTGGCGTCTACCGTCGATTCCGCACTGCGCGACTTCCCGCCCAAGGAGGGAAGCCCAATCAGTCATGTGTTCCTCGACGAGGCTGGCTATACGTCCGTTGTGCGCGGTATGGTCGCTTTCTTCTGTAATTGCCCCGTCACATTCCTCGGAGATCATAAGCAGCTTTCTCCTGTCTGCGAGAGCAACCGAATTGCGCCTTCGGAAATGGAGGTTTCGCTCTTTTCGGTTCCTGTTGTTTATCTTGATACCGTTCTCAGCGGCATGCCTTCCGACATCTACGACCTTTACCTCGGTCTGGAAAAGTCGAAAAAGGATTTTCCCCCCACTGCAGAGCAGTTTTCCTTCTACTCTCTCCGCTATTCCTACCGCTTCAGCAACCGCCTTGCAAGTCTGTTGTCTGAACTAACCTACCGGGAATCCTTCTTTGGTTTACCGGAAGCGCCGTTCGAGATCATCGTGTTGGATGCGCCCGGCAATGGAAGCGGCGCACGTACCAGCTCCGCCGAAGCTGCCGCAATCCATCGCTTTCTATTAGATCACACCGACGAGATCGGTAGCTATGCTATCCTCTCGCCGTATGTTTCCCAAGTCAAACTGCTGCGGAAAGCATTGCGGTGTCCGGAACTTGTCACAACCGTTCACCGGGCTCAGGGGCAGGAATACGATACCGTCATTCTCAGCATTGCTGACGGCTTCGCCTCACCGCCGTGGTTTACTAGCTCTGCCCTTCCGCAAGGCAGGCGCGTTTTAAACACCGCCGTCAGCCGTGCAAAGCAGCGGCTTATCCTTTGCTGTGATGTTTCGTATTGGCAAACGCAGGAAACGCAACTCATCTCGCAGTTGCTCTCCATCGCCGATCAGGTTGTCCGTATCTGCCCCCCGCCGACAGCTGTTCCCTCTTTTTAGCAAAAAAACTGAAAAAAAGGGAAGCGAACGCCTGTTCGCTTCCCTTTTTTTGCCTCCTATCCCCCGATCAGCTCCTGTGCAAAGAAGAATACCGTCTGCCGGTCTTCTTCCGATGCCGATTTGAGTAACGCGAGGATCATCTCTATGTACCGCATGTCCGTTTCTCCCCTCTGTTAGGGAATCTCTTTGCTTCAGAGATTCCTTAGATTGCTCCTCCTTCGTTATCTTACCATTTTCTCTTCTTCTTTGTCAATTGATTTTGCCCCTTGTCTCTATATCGGGACAAATGCACGTTACTTCTTGCAAACGGTGTATAACTGTGATATGCTGACATTGAGCGCGTCCGCGATCCAGTCCAATTGATCGAGCGTCGGGCTTTGCTGTCCGCTCTCCAAACGCTGCAAGGTGCTCCTCGATATGCCGCTTCGCTCCTCCAGCTGGCGCAGCGTCATGCCGCATTCCTGCCGCCTTTCCCAGATCAAGATTTCGATCATGTTCTCTCCTCCCGACGCTTAGTATACCCGGCGTCGGGTGTTTTGCGGATTTCAGTTGACAATCTTGCCCCGCGATGCTACTATTTTATTATATGTGTCTATCTTTTCGACGTTTGAAGGAGGTCGCCATGCCCAAAAAGAAACGCAAGGTCACGGTTGGGGACCCCATCGCCATTTATGCCCGCTACTCCTCTCATAATCAAAAGGACGCCAGCATCGAGCAGCAGGTCGCCGAAGCGCGCCGCTATGCCGCCGAGCTCGGCCTGATTGTCGTCGAGGTCTATGCCGATCATGCGCTCTCCGGCAAAACCGATCGCCGCCCCGCCTTTCAGCGGATGCTCCGCGACGCAAAGCTCGGGCGGTTCCGTGCGCTGATCGCGTGGAAGTCCAGCCGACTTGGCCGCAATATGCTGCAAGCCATGCAAAACGAGCAGCTGCTCGCCGACTACGGAATCACCGTCCTCTATAGCGAGGAGGACTTTGACGACACGGCGGCCGGACGTTTCGCCGCGCGCTCCATGATGAGCGTCAACCAGTTTTATGTTGAGAATATGGCCGAAGACATTCGGCGCGGCATGGCCGATAATGCCCAGCGCTGCCTCGTGAACGGAAATTTCCCCCTTGGCTACCGCGCTGCCCCCGACCACCGCTATGAGATCGACGAACCCGCTGCTGCCGTCGTCCGGGAAATATATCAGCGCTTCCTGTCCGGCGAGCCGCGCAGCGAAATCGCGGCCGACCTCAACCGGCGCGGCGTCAAAACCGGGCGCGGCAGCGCGTGGAACAAAAGCAGTTTCCGCTCCATCCTGACAAACGAGCGCTATACCGGCGTTTATATTTATGACGATGTCCGCATCGACGGCGGTATGCCCCAGATCATCGATCGCGCGACCTTCGCGCGCACACAGGAGGTCCTTATGCAAAGACGGCAATCGCAAGGGCGCCGCAGTAAGACCGGCGCGAACTACCTTCTGACCGGCAAGCTCTTCTGCGGCGCTTGTAAGTCCCCCATGGTTGGCATTTCCGGCACGAGCAAAACCGGCGTGCTTCATTATTATTACTGCTGCAATGGTAAGCGCCTCGGGAAAAACGGCTGCAAAAAGAAAAACGTCCGCAAGGACGTCATTGAAAAGCTTGTCGCCGAGAAACTGTTTCGCTGCCTGCAGGCGCCCGATGTAGTGAACTATATCGTCGAGCAAGCGCTGGACTATTCGCGGCGGGAGTTGGCGCAGTCCGACGTCTCCCTTCTGGAGCAGCAGCTTGCGCAGACCGAAACCGCGCTTAAAAATCTGCTCTCGGCCATTGAGCAGGGGATCGTCACCGTCACCACCCGCGCCCGCCTGCTCGAGCTGGAGAAGGAGCAGGCGCGTCTGTCTGCAAAGCTTGATTCCGCCCGCGCCGCCCTGATCCATATCACCCGTGCCGACGTCCTCGCTTGGCTCTCCCTCATCCAGACCGGCGACTTGCAGGACGAGCAGTTTCAGGCTGCGCTCTTTCAGACCTTCCTCAAAGCCGTTTATGTCTATGACGATCGCCTCGTCCTGCTCTGCAACTTCCTCGGCGACGAAAATGAAATCCCGCTTTCCGACCTATCAGACCTCGCAGACCTGTCAGACCTTCTCCCCCCGGACGCAGCAGACCTGTCTGATAGCTCCGGCCTATTCCGTACCCCGGTCACAGCAGCCGACCACGGCCTCTCGAACATTTCAGGTATTCCTCCTGCCCCCAACACCACTCTTCCCAAAAGTTCGTATAAGCTCCCCACCGGGTCACCAAAAAGCAGCCGAGAGGCTGCTTTTTTGCGTGCCCGATGGAGATTCGAAGACTTGCAGTTTTCAAGCGACGCACGATTTTTTGAAAAACTTCTTGACTTTTCTGCCCCTCTTGGCGTATATTATTAGTAGATGCAGCGCTTGTGGCGTCGGCAAGAGAGCCGGAAACGGTCACTCCCCGGGGCAGTTCTTGCGCTGCATTTTCTTTTTTTATTTCCTGCGAAAACTTAAAAGTAGTTCCATCTGGCAACACAATTCGGTGTGCATAGTAGTGGCTACCTTTCCTGTTGATTACAACCGCCACGTTCCCTCGTGTTCCATTCAATTCTACTGGAGCCGCGAATGTTACGGTTTGCTTCATTCGGTTTTATGATTCGCATGGCTCCCGATTTCAATTCTGCGTTTCTGAACTCGTGGAAGGGCTGCGGGTGCTGCACGAACTCGTCCTATCATCAAAAATATTTTCAAAAATGGCTTGATGCGATCGTTTAAGGAAGCTCTGATTCAATCGCAAGAGCAGTCAGCGAGAGATTTTGTTCCAGATTGAGGTTTGGAAAT
Organism: uncultured Eubacteriales bacterium; assembly: GCA_900546415.1. Lineage (GTDB taxonomy): Bacteria > Bacillota > Clostridia > Oscillospirales > Oscillospiraceae > JAZOXB01. Next base: position 3,460 of record URCY01000013.1, on the reverse strand, counting down.
TGCAGAAATCCTTTACGTATTTCAAGATTTTCAAACCGAAAAGTTGGGGCAAAAGACCCGCTGAGCGCCGCTGCCGATTGATTCAGAGGTTTCTTAGGTATGCCATCTTAAAGATACGAACAAACTGAAAGGAGCTGACAAGCATGGACGTGAGCGACACCCAGTTCAAGGCGTTTCTCCGCTTTGCGATCTACGCATTGCACGATGCGGCGAACGAGCCGGATGAAAAGTCCAAAGACGAAAAACTGAGAAAAATCCTTGACATCTTCCAGCGTTCGCTTGAGGACTGACTCGGATCGGGGACAAGCGCTCCGGTCGTAAAGGACGGGCAGCCCGGGAGGCAAGAGCAAGCCCGGCAAGCAGGCAGCGATCGGGAATTCCGGCAGGACTGCGCGCCCCGCAAAGTATGCCGTAGAATCTTCGGGCAAATCAAATGCCGGGGTCAGGTTCAACGCCTGACCCCGGCATTTACGATAGGACCATTTTTGCACAGTGTGCGTTCCGGCGCGGTGCGCGGAACGCTGACCTTATTGCCCGGTGATCTCTCCGGCCTTTTTGAGCGAGAACTTTGTCACGGCTGGGCCGATCAGCTCGTAGATCAGCGTGCCGCAGAGGATGACCGCGCGGATCTGCGGGGCGTGCTGCGGGACGACCTGCCCCGCGGCCAGCGACAGGCCGATGGCCACGCCGGCCTGCGGCAGCAGGCACGGGCCGAGGAACTTGCGGACGTTGGCGTCGCACCTGCTCATTGCGCCGCCGACCAGCGCGCCGACGTATTTGCCGACCACGCGCAGGACGATGTAGATCGCGCCGATCATGCCGACGGTCGGCAGGACGCTGAGCTTCAGATCCGCACCGGAGGCGACAAAGAACAGCATAAAGATCGGCGGCGTGATGCTGTCGCAAATGTCCATGATCTCGTCGACATCGGCCGAGAAATTCGCGACGATGGCGCCCATGGCCATGCACAGCAGCAGGTTGGAAAGCCCCAGCCATTCGGCCAGACCCAACCCGGCGAAGACAAAGCCGACGATGATGGACAGGCGGTTGCCCTTTTTCTTAAAGAAGCGCAGCGGGATCAGGAACAGGAAGCCAAGCACCGCGCCGACCAGCAGCGCGCCGCCGATCTCCTTGAGCGGAGAGAGCAGGGAGGCGGTGAGCGAGCCCGTGCCGACGATGGCCTGCGCGACGGCGACGGACAGCGAGAACAGGATCAGGGCGGTCGCGTCGTCGATGGCGACGACGGCCAGCAGCGTCTCGGTGACGGGGCCGCGCGCGCGGTACTGCTTGATGACCATGATGGTCGCGGCCGGGGCGGTCGCGGCGGCAATGGCGCCAAGCACCAGCGCGAACGAGACCTCCTGACCGGCGATGATGAGGCCGAGCACGACGAAGACCACCGCGAGCAGCGACTCCATGCAGGCGATCACGATCGGCGCGGCGCCGACGCGCTTGAAATAGCTCAGCTTGAACTCATTGCCGATGGAAAAGGCAATGAAGCCGAGCGCGACCTCGGAGATGATGTCGATCGAGGTCAGAAAATCCTGCGACAGCAGTCCGAGGACGCTCGGGCCGATGAGCAGACCGGCAACGAGATAGCCGGTGACGTTGGGCAGATGCACGAGCTTGGCGGCGCGCCCCATGAGCATACCGCCGAAAATCATGATACAAAGGTCGAGCAGAACATTCGGGATCATTTGTGCGTCATCCCTTCCACCCGGTCGATCGGCAGGGTAAAGAGAATGCCGGAATCGGGCTGATCGAGGCCGCCGGTGGCCTTGTTGACCAGCTCAACGACGGTGTCGACCTTTTCGTCGGGCACGGCCATGAGGATCGTGCGGTTTTCTTTGTAATTGGCGTTCATCAGCATGCGCAGCGAGCCGATGAAGCGCAGCTCGTCATGCGCCTCGAGGGTCTGCGCCATGCCGCGGCTGGAGAGGATGGTCGCGCCGGGGATGCTGTTTTTTCCGAACGCGGTCAGGAGCTTATCCAAACAGTCCAGCTTGTTTAAAACGATGACAACGAGCTTCATAAGAAGCGCCTCCGTTTCTTCTTTTTTTGCAGAAACTATCTTATCACCCGGAGGAAGAAAAAACAATGCCTATTTCGACATTTTTGGCCTTTTTTGCATCCGACGGCGCCGCGCAGCTGCGTCTGTGCGCCCCGGCGGAGTTTTTTCCCTCCGTCGGTTTTTTGCCGCCGTCCCTATTTTTCGCCGAACAGACGGTTGAGCTCCCACTGTGTGCGGCGCTCGACCGCCGCGAAATCCACGCACGGGCGACAGAGCAGCTCCATACGGTCGTGCAGATGCTTCGCCTGCCGGATGTGCGCCTGCGCCCGGCGCAGATAAGCGCTGCGGCTTTGCAGATGCGGCTCCAGCTCGCGCCGCCGCGCCGCCGGGAGCATTGCGTCCAGCTCCACGCGGCAGAAGCACGCGCCGGTAAAGGGAAAATCGTCGGTCTCCGTCACGAAGGCAACCTGCGCCGACGGGATCAGAAGATGGGCGATCGATTCGCCCAGCAGGCCGGGGCAGACGATGCAGCCGTGCCCGTTGGCGGCAGCGCGGCGCGCCAGCGTCTCGAGCAGGACGGCCGACTGGCCGTAATGGTCGCGCAGGACGACGACCCGGCGGCAGAGCGTGCGCGGCGTCTGCTCGAGCAGGAGCAGCGCCGTCGGCACGACCGCGTGCAGAAAGCAGGTGCGGCGCGAGCCGGCTGCGTCACGCGGGGGCAGCAGCGTTGCAGCCAAGCCCTCCGCCACGCCGGTCAGCTCGTCGCGGTCGATCGGCGCCTCGGCCGTCAGACAGCGCTGCGCTGCCTCGGCGGCGCGCAGACTGGCATACATGGCCGGATACTGCGCGGCGTTCTCGGTCTGCGTCTCATAGAGCGCGTCCTCGCGGGCGCGCATCCCCTCCGCGTCATAAAATTCGCCGAAATTCAGATAATTCATGCTCCCGCCGCAGAGCCTCGGCTCGAGCACATGCGGCGCCGTGCCGTCGGCGTAGGCCGTCGAGAGCGCCGGGAGATAGACCGCGTCGAGCGACCCGGCGTCCGACGAGCATAGCCCCAGCTCCACGTCCAGCCCGCGCTGCTCCGCGGCCGCGGCGACCGCGCGCATCAGGGTCGATTTGCCGCAGCCGCAGCCGCCCTTGAGCACCGTGACGTGCTTCGCCTGCCGCAGCAGCCCGTCAAAATGCGAGACGAAGCCGTCGGATGTACACGCGCCGTAAAAAAATTCCGTTTTCATGATCCAGACCCTCCTTGTTTCGTCCTTCTGTTCTATGCGGCGGAGCGTGCGCGCGTGCATGACCCGTTGTAATTTTTGGAAAGCGTACCGGCCTCGCACAAATTTCCCGATTTCGGGAAAGAATACGCATGGAGAAGCTCCGGATCGATCCTCCGGTTTAAGGAACCTCTGAATCAATCGGCAGCGGCGCTCAGCGGGTCTTTTGCCCCAGCTT
>URCY01000012.1 GCA_900546415.1 uncultured Eubacteriales bacterium | reverse complement strand
CACGCGCCCTCCTCGCAATGACAGAATCGGTAGGCTTGATCGAAAATACGGAACGCAAAATCAAATCCTCCGATTCCGTAAAACGTTTCTTATTTATTGACTGATTTTGACGTTTCCGGACTTTTTTGACAGTCTGAACCGCCTCCGACCTGCGTCGGAGGCGGGTTTGAATCTCTGTTATTCCTCTGCGGAAAGCTTCACGGCGTGGCGCACGATGGAAAACGGCGGAACGACCCTCGGAAGCTGCATGGTGAAGCTCATCTGCGGGTTGCGCGGCTTGGTCAGGATGCCGCCGTCCATATCGCGCATCTCGGGAACGGTCATTGCAAACGGCCGCAGATCCGGCCCGACCAGCTCGACCGTATCCCCCGCTGCAAATTTATTGCGCAGCGAGAGCGTCGCAAGGCCGTCCGGGGTGCAGTCCGTGACGATCGCGCAGACCTGCCAGTCGCGGATATAGCGCGAATTGGCGGTGTACTGCCCCGGCTGACCATAATAAAAGCCGGTGCTGTAGTGCCGGTGTGAGACATGCTCGACCTCGTCGCGCCAGACCGGGTCAGGCGCTCTTCCGGCGGCAACGTCGTCGATCACATGGCGGTAAGCGCCCGTGACAATCGCAGCGTAATAGGCTGATTTCGCCCGTCCCTCGATCTTGATGCAGTCGACGCCGGCGCGCATGAGATCGCCGATGTGGTCGATCATGCACATGTCGCGCGAATTCATAATGTAAGTGCCCTTCTCATCCTCAAACACCGGGAAATACTCACCCGGACGCTTTTCCTCCATCAGCGCGTACTGATAGCGGCAGGGCTGGGCGCAGGCGCCGCGGTTGCTGTCGCGCCCGGTCATATAATTGGACAGCAGGCAGCGCCCGGAATAGGACACGCACATTGCCCCGTGGCCGAAGGTCTCAAGCTCCAGCTCCTTGGGCGTGTCGCGGCGAATGACGGCGATCTCGTCGAGCGAAAGCTCGCGGGCGAGCACGACGCGCTTGGCGCCCAGCTCATGCCATGCCGCCGCACACGCAGCGTTCGCGATGCTCACCTGCGTGGAGATGTGGCGGGCGCAGCGCGGCGCATAGCGTTCGGCCATGCGGAAGACGCCGAGGTCGGCGATGATGAGCGCGTCAACGCCCGCTTCCTGCAAGCGCTCCAGATGCTCCGGCAGACCGCGCAGCTCCGCGCCGCGCGGCAGCGTGTTCACGGTGACGTGAACCTGCACACCGTGCGCGTGGGCGAATGCAACCGCCCCCGGCAGCTCCTCCGGCGAGAAATTTCCCGCGAAGGCGCGCATACCGAAGCTCGTCCCGGCCAGATAGACGGCGTCCGCGCCGTAGAGCACAGCCATCTTCAGCCGCTCCATATCCCCGGCCGGAGCAAGCAGCTCGAGCTTATCCCTCCTCATCGGGGTTATCGCCGCCGTCGGTGCTCTCCTGCGTGGCCGCGCCGCTCAGGAATGCCTGATGCTCCTCGTAGGTTTCGGAGAAATGGTGCATACCGGTGCTTTCATCGAGCGCATAGAAGTAGTAGTTGCTATCCGAGGGATTCAGCGCAGCGGAAATGCTGCTCAGGCCGGGGTTCGAGATCGGCCCGACCGGCAGACCGGCGTGCGTGTAGGTATTATACGGACTGTCGACCTGAAGATCCGCATTGGTCAGCGCGTGGTCGACGCCGCCGAGGGCGTAGACGATCGTCGCGTCGATCTCAAGGTTCGGGAAGCTGTTCGGGTCGCACAGACGGTTATAGATGACCGAGGCGATCAGGCCGCTCTCGGCCGCGCCGCCGGACTCCTTCTCGATCATGGAGGCGACCGTGATCAGCTCGTAGATCGTGAACTGATGCGAGGCAATGTAATCGTCATCGAAATCCATATCGCGGTATTTCTCCGCGAGGTATTCGTTGAGCAGGTCGAGCTGACTGCGCGCCTTGTCGGTGAACTTGCGGTCAAAGTTGGTCAGCAGCTTGTTCAGCACGCGCTCGGGATCGTCGTCCTCATAGAAATCATAGGTATCCGGGAACAGGAAGCCCTCGAGCGGATACTCCTGTCCCTCCGGAACATGCTCCAGGAACCAATAGTCGAAGCTTGTCTCCGCCGCGCACTGCTTCAGCGCCTCGGCCGTGCAGACGTTGCTCTTTTCCATCAGCTCAAAGATCTGGCGGCAGGAATAGCCCTCCGGGATCGTCACGCGCACAGTCGCGCGGTTCGGGCTGTCGGCCACCATGCCCTTGATGAGCGCGTGATAGTCATAGTTGTAGCTCAGCTCATAGGTGCCCGGCTCGATCTCGCTGCCGGACTTGGTGAGCTTGCAGTAAAGCTTGAAGAGCCACGGATACTGGATGAAGCCCTCGTCGTGGAGCTGCTGCGCGATCTCGTCTACAGAGGCGTTTTCGGCGATCGTGATCGAATGCGAATCGTCCGAGCGGCCGAAGGCCATCACGTCCTGCGCGCATTCCCATGCGCCGTAGCCAAGGCCGACTGCAATCAGGCCGACGATCACGACGTAAAGAATGACCTTCACGAACAGCGGCATCACGCGGTTCACGCGGCGGCGCTTCGGCTTTTTGGGCGCGGGAGCGTCACTGTTGTCGTCGTTTTCATCGTCATACGCGTCGTAATCCTCTTCGTCATAATTCTCCGGCTCGGGGGGCTGCTCCTGCGGCGCAGCCTCCTGCTCCGGCCGATACTCGCCGTAATCGGCGAAGCTGTCGCCGAAATCGGGCGTGAACGCATCGTCCGCAGCGCCCGCATCATTCCCACCGTAGGCAGGGACGGACGTCTGCGCCGGGTTCTGCGCGGCCGCGTCGCGGCGCGCGGAGGCAAGAAGCTCGTCGACCGACGGCTCGTCGTCGCCGAAACCGTCTGCCGGATAAAAGTTTTGATCTGCCATAATTTCCTCCTTCAGCGGGCGACGATGCCCGCCGCAACCTGCTGTGCAGCGGCTTCACCGCGCAGCGCCTCCACCAGCTTCAGGCCGAAGGCGATCGACGCCCCGGCGGCCTGACCGGTGATGATCCTGCCGTCCTGCGCGGTCTGCTCGCCGCTCATCACGGCGCTTCCCATCTCAGGCTCCATGCCCGGATAGCAGGTCGCGCGTCTGCCGTCCGTGATGCCGAGCTGCGCGAGGACTGTCGGCGCGGCGCAGATCGCCGCGACCCAGCCGCCGCGCTCTGCAACCTGCCGCACGGCGTCGAGCACCGGCCGACAGGCACGGATCGACGCCACGCCGCGCAGACCGCCCGGCAGGATCAGCATTTCCGCCTCCTCCAGCGCCGTTTGCTCGGCGACGCAGTCGGCGCGCACGGTGACGCCGTGGCTTCCCGTGATCTCCGTACCGCCGATCCCGGCCAGACGGACCTCCACACCGGCGCGGCGGAGCAGGTCGCAGGGCACGATCGCCTCGGACTCCTCAAAGCCCGCGCCAAGAATTAAGTATACCATATGATTTATTCCTCCAAGCATTTGAGCACCAGCTTCGTGATCTGCTGGTGAATGTCTTCAATGGAACGGAGCTTGCCGTCCTGCACGCAGTCGATGACCGTCCAGCCGTAATAATGCGCCGCATCCAGGCCGGTGCTGCGGCACTGCCGCAGATAGTCCATGTTTTTCTCGTGAATATCGGCGTTCGTATGCGTCTGCTGCTCGCGGTGGCGCAGCATCTGCTCGGTCTGCTGCGTCGGCACGTCGAGATAGAGCACGAGATCCGGACACGGCAGCTCCAGCTTGTGATATTCAAAGTCATAGAGCCACGCAAAAAATTCCTCGCGCTTCTCCGGCGCGACCTTGGACGCCTGATGCACGGCGTTAGAGGTCGCGTAACGGTTTGAGAGCATCAGACCGCCGTTTTGATAGTAATCGCCCCAGACCTTTCGGAAGGAGGCATAGCGGTCGACGGCATAAAACGTCGACGCGGCATAGGCGTTGACGTCGGACGGCCGACTGCCGAATTCGCCGCCCAGATACATCCGGATCAGTGCCGACGACGGCTCGGAATACTGCGGAAAATCCATCGTCTGAAACGGGATCTGCATGGCCTGCAGGCGCTTTGCCAGCAACGTGAACTGCGTCGTCTTGCCGGATCCGTCCGTTCCCTCAAACACGATCAGCTTTCCCAAAAAGCTCACCCTTTCATTCTCTTTTTCAGTGCCGCGAGCACAAATTTCGGCAAAGCAAGCATCCGCACGAAACGGCTGGGCTGCTTGATGAGCCGATAAAGCCATTCCAGCTGCAGGCGGATCATCCATTTCGGCGCGCGCCTGACCGTCCCGGCGAAGCTGTCGAGCGAGCCGCCGAGGCCGATCATCAGGCGGACGTTCAGGTCGCTCTGATGCCGCTGCATGAAATACTCCTGCTTCGGCGCACCGAGGCAGACGAACAGCACGTCCGGCCGCGCCGCATTCACGGCCTCGACCACGGGCGCCTCGTCCTTGAAATAGCCGTCGGCCATGCCGCATATCACCAGCTTCGGATGCTTTTGAAGCATTTTTTCGGCCGCAAGCTCCGCAATGCCGGGCTTTCCGCCCAGCAGATAGAGCCGCTTGCCGGTCTGCTCCAGAACGCCCAGAAGTCCCTCGGCAAATTCCACGCCCGCGACCTTCTGCTTCAGCGGCGTGCCGAGGATCCTCGCGCCGAGGACAACGCCCGCGCCGTCCGGCAGGACGAGCGCCGCGCCGTTGAGCAGACTGCGGAACGCCTCGTCGTGCAGCGCCTGATAGGCGATCTCGGCGTTCGGCGTCACGCAATAGACCGTCTGCGGGCTGTTGAGCAGCTCGCGGCCGCGCTCAAGTGCCTCCTGCATGGTCAGGTTATCATATTGAATGCCCAGAACATCTGTTTTCAACGGCGTTCTCTCCCACTATCCATAGTTATTGATATTTTATCACAAAACCGGCAGTTTGTCTATGACTCATTTTTCACAAAGTCCGCCGATGTGCATACAATGTTGTGAAAGCAGCGATTTTGCCTGCTTGAAGTAGGCCGGAGGCATCCGGCAATGGGAGGGACTCAATTATGCCTGATAATAACCGAGAATGCGTGACCGCACCCGGCCCCGTCTCCATCCATACGAACCAGATAATCGACTCCTGCTTCGACAAGGACTGCATCGAGGACGTGCGCGTCTGGCTGACAGCCGCCTCGCAGACGGCGCTTGACAACGCCACCGGAGCGAAAACGCGCTGCGCCGAGCTGCTCTATGTCCATGTCGAGGTGGATTGTCTGCCCTATAAGAGCGGCTATTATGCCATTGATATGACCTTTTACTACCGAATTCTCGGCGACGCGCTCAACGGCAGTCTGCGTCCGACAACGATCAACGGTCTGGCCGTGTTCAGCAAGCGCGTCGTGCTCTGCGGCGGCAAGGCGTGCGCCAAGACCTTCCGCAGCACGCAGGAGCTTCCGCCCAGCGAGGAGCTTCTGCGGCAGACGCTGCCGACGGCCGTCGTGGAGGCGCTCGACCCGATGATCCTCTCGAGCTGCGTGCGCGCCGTCTGCGAATGCCGCTGCACGGAGAGCGCCGCCTGCTCCCTGCCGCAGAGCGTCACGGACAGCTTCGGCGAACAGCTCGTGCTCTCGGGTGAGAAGAAGCGGCTCTATGTCACGCTCGGACAGTTTTCGACCGTCCGGCTCGAGCGCGAGACGCAGATCACCGTCCCAACGACGGAATACAGTGCGCCGCGCCGCGAATGCTGCGCCGACGAGGGCTGCGAGGAGGACCCCTGCGAGCGCTTCAGCCGCGAGGAATTCCCGATGCGGTCGTTCTTCCCCAATACGGGCGACTGCCGCGGCAAGAATGACGGCTGCTGCTGCCGCTAGGCATACAAAACGGAGGGAACAAGACGTTCCCTCCGTCAAATTTATGAAATCTGCTCACAGGCAAACTTGAACGTATGAAATATGCTTCGCATGTGAAATGCAGCGCTTCGCCTTTATTCCGACGGGCGCAAAAACCTGCGCAGCGGAAGATAGAGCAGATAGCCGACCACACCGCCGAGCGTGTTCGTGATGACGTCTGTGATGTCCGATCGACGCGCCGCGCTCAGGAGCGGCTGCATCAGCTCGATGCTCAGCGTCACGACAAGCGTCCAGCCGAGGCAGCACCAGAAGCCGCGCCGCTTGAGCGTGGGCAGCAAAAAGCCGAACGGGATCATCATCACAAAGTTCAGCACGAGCTGCCGCTCTGCATCCCGATGGCCGAGCAGATAGTCGTCAAACGGCTCCATATGCATCGGCCGGTAGGGATGCCGCCCGATTTCCGGCAGCGCCGAGAGCACGGGCATCAGCGTGAAATAGGCCACGCCGCAGAGATACAGATAGAAGATCGTGCACATGACCGCGTGGCGCGCGCCCCTTTGCCTCCACCTCGGAAGCAGAAGCAGCCAGAGCAGCAGCGCCACGAGCAGATCGGGTGCAAGTCTCAGGAATTTTTCCATGCAGTCCCCCGGAAATCGGAAGCTTCCCCGATCAAAGGGAAGCTCCGGAATGTACGTTATTTCGTCACCAGCTCGACGTGCGGATACGGGAAGCTGATCCCGTCCTCCTCGAAGCAGCGCTTGACGGCCTCGTTGACGGCAAAGCGCGCCGAGAGATACTCGTCGCTCTTCACCCAGAGCTGCAGCTCATAGAGAATGCCGCTGTCCGCATAGCTCTTGATCCCGACGAAGGTCGGCGTGTCGGCAAGCCGATAGGAGCAGTCTGCCGCGCGCAGGAGCGCCGCCTTGACTGCCTCCGCATCATCCTCGTAGGACGCGGCAACGTCGATGTCGAGCCGTCGCCTGCCCTGTTCGGAATAGTTCACGATGCAGGCCGTCGAGGCCGAGCTGTTGGGCAGATAGACCGTCTGCCCGGAGAAGGTCTCGATGCAGGTATAGGTCATGCCGATCTCGCGGACGATGCCGCTCTGCTCGCCGATCTGCACATGGTCGCCCACGCGGAACGGCCGGCTCGTCAGAATGGTCAAGCTGCCGACCACGTTCGTCAGCGTACTCTGCACAGCCAGCGAAATTCCGAGAGAGACGACGCCCAGAACGGCGATCAGCGACGAAACGTCCACGCCGAGGCTGCTGGCGGCGATCAGGATCACGATGCCGTCGAGCAGCACGCGCAGGAGCGTCCGCAGGAAGCCGAAGGCCGTGTGATCCAGCTTGGAGCGGTGCGAGAGGCGGTCGAAGAGCTTCATCAGCAGCTTGACCAACGCAAAACCCACCGCGAGGATCACAAGCGCCGGGACAAGCTTTTCCAGCGTCAGCGAGGCGAAGAAGCGCTTGATATTCTGCCAGCTCATGCCTCAGGCGCCTCCTTCGGCTCGGGCAGGCTGTTTTTATCCGCGTTGACGTAGGTCATCAGCTCGTCGCCGGTAATGGTCTCCTTTTGCAGCAGATAGAGCGCGACCTCGTCGAGCAGCGCCCGGTTCTCCGAAAGCAGCTTTTTGGCCGTCTCATAGCAGGAATTCAGCAGCTTGCGCACCTCCTCGTCGGCCGCAGCCGCCGTGGTCTGCGCGCAGTCCATATAGGACTGTCCGTCGAGATACTGGTTCTGCGTGGCAGAGAGCGCCATCAGGCCGATGCGGTCGCTCATGCCGAATTCCGTCACCATGCGCCGCGCCAGCTCCGTCGCGCGCTGGATGTCGTTCTGCGCGCCGGTCGTCTGGATGCCGAACACCGTCTGCTCCGCAGCGCGGCCGCCGAGCATCGTCTGAAGCTCGACGATCAGTTCCTCCTTTGTGTTGAGGAACTTCTCCTCCTCCGGCATCTGCATCGTGTAGCCCAGCGCGCCGGAGGTATGCGGAACGATCGTGATCTTCTGCACCGGCTGGGCGTGCTTTTGCAGCGCCGCAACGAGTGCGTGCCCCACCTCGTGGTAGGAGACGATGCGCTTTTCGATGTCCGTCAGGACGGTTCCCTTCTTCTCCGTGCCGGCGATGACCGTCTCAAAGGAGGTCATCAGATCCTGCTGGTTGACGGCCATGCGGCCCACGCGCACGGCGCGCAGAGCCGCCTCGTTGACCAGATTCGCAAGGTCCGCGCCGACCGCCCCGGCCGTTGCCTGCGCCAGCTTGTGCAGGTCGACGTCCTCGGCGAGGCGGATGTTGCGCGTGTGGACGAGCAGCGTCTGATAACGCCCCTCGAGGTTCGGCCGGTCGACGATGATCCGCCGGTCAAAGCGCCCGGCGCGCAGCAGCGCCTTGTCCAGAACCTCGGGGCGGTTCGTTGCCGCAAGGATCACGACGCCCTTGGAGGAATCGAAGCCGTCGATCTCCGCAAGAAGCTGGTTGAGCGTCTGCTCGCGCTCGTCGTTGCCGCCGAAGCGGCTGTCACGGCTGCGGCCGATGGCGTCGATCTCATCGATGAAAATGATCGCCGGGGCGACCTTGGACGCCTCCTGGAACAGATCGCGCACGCGGCTCGCGCCGACGCCGACGAACATTTCCACAAAGTCCGAGCCGGAGATGCTGAAGAACGGCACGTGCGCCTCACCGGCAACGGCCTTGGCCAGCAGCGTTTTGCCCGTGCCGGGCGAGCCGACCAGCAGCGCGCCCTTCGGGAGCTTCGCGCCGATGGCGGCGTATTTCTTGGGGTTATGCAGGAAGTCGATGATCTCGGCAAGCGATTCCTTTGCCTCGTCCTGCCCGGCCACATCGCTGAAGGTCACGCCGGTCTCCTTTTCCATATAGACCTTGGCCTTGCTCTTGCCGATGCCGCCCATGCCGCCGAAGCCGCCGAGACCGCCGGTCTTTTTGATGATGCGCCGCGAGATCAGCCAGAGGATCACGAACAGCACCACCGGCATCAGCAGGTAGGAGATCAGGTAGGTCGTCATGGCATCCTGCCCGAGGTCGCCAGTCATCTCCACCCCGTTTTTCTGCATTTTGGTGACAAGATTCGTCAGCTCGACGCCGGGGACGACGCTGGTATAATAGACCTTCTCGAAGGTCTTGCCCTTGTCGGCGCGCAGAACATAGCGGATGTCCTCGTTGCTGATCGTAACCTCTGCGACCTCGTCTTGATTGACCGCCGAGAGGAACTGGTCATAGCGGACTTCTTCGCTGTTGCGGCCGGAGATCGTCGTCAGCATCCGATTGCTGAAGATCGTGATCACCAGCACGATCGCAAGCAGGATCAGCCACGATGGAAATCCGCCCTTTTGTTTGTTATCATTTTGATCGTTTCGACGGTTGTTGTTTTGGCTTCCGTTGGGATTTTCGTTTGCCATCGTCAGGCCTCCTTCCGGATTATCCGGATCTGATTATTGTGCATCATACCACATTTTTCCGTTTTTCGCAATTCCGGATGCGGTTTTTGCTGTTAATTTTCTGTGAATATCACCGTTTTTACCGTTTTGTAACGTTTGTAGTTGTTTCCGCGTCCGCTTTTTGGTATAATGTATTATTGAAATAATGTGTTCCATGCACGGGGCACAGAAAAAAAGGAACCGATCATCATGAATCAGAAAAAAATTTCGCCGCGTGAAGCGGACGACGCGCTGTCCGAGGGGCTGATCGAGGGGCGCAACGCCGTGACCGAGGCTCTGCGCAGTGGCCGCACGATCAACAAGGTTTTCCTCGCCTCCGGAGACACCGACCGGGCGCTCGGCCGTCTGGCCGCCATGGCCAAGGACGCCGGAGCGGTGGTCGTGAGCATCGACCGCCGCAAGCTCAACGAAATGAGCCCGACCGGCGCGCATCAGGGCATCATTGCCTCCGTCGCCGCGCATGAATACGCCTCCGTCGACGATATGCTCGCCGCTGCCGCTGAGCGCGGCGAAGCGCCGCTGCTCGTGCTCTGCGACGAGCTGAGCGACCCGCACAACCTCGGCGCGATCATCCGAACGGCCGAATGCGCCGGGGCGCACGGCGTCATCATCCCCAAGCGCCGCAGCGTCGGCCTGACGGCCGTGGTCGGCAAGGCCTCGGCCGGTGCGCTGGAATACATGCCCGTTGCGCGTGTCTCGAACATCTCCTCGACCATCCGCGACCTGAAGCAGCGCGGCGTCTGGATCTTCGGCACGGCGGCCGACGGCGCGATGCCGCTGCATCAGTCCGACCTGACCGTTCCGGCGGCGATCGTCATCGGCAACGAGGGCGTCGGCATGAGCCGGATCGTCGCGGAGGCTTGCGACTTCAAGGTCAGTATACCCATGAAGGGCCGCATTTCATCCCTCAACGCCTCCGCCGCCGCCGCCATTCTGCTCTACGAGGCCGTCAGGCAGCGCGGCTGATCTACGGAGTCTCCGAATCAGTCGGCTGCGGCGCTCAGTGGGTCTTTTGCCCCAACTGATCGGTTTGAAACAACATCCCTCGCTGACTGCTCTTGCGATTTCAGCAGAGATCCCCTATGGAACCTCTGAATAAATCGTCTGCGGCTGGGTAGCGGATCTTTTGCCCCCAGTCTGCGGTTTGAAAAATGGGAAATACATACAGTATTCCTCCATTTTCCAAACCTTGCCTGAGAACAAAATCTCTCGTTACCAGCTCTTGCCGATTTAATCAGAGCTTCCCTATAAAAAGGAGCTTTTTTATGAGTCATCGACACGACCCGCAACAACTGAATCAGCCGGGCGTGCCGAAGGACGAATTTGCGCTGGAGGAGATCATCCGGGAGTTCAGCCCGAAGAAGAAGCGCGCGCCGCAGTCAAAGCTCTCGGACGACACAATGGCCTTCACGCCGGTCACGGCGCAGAGTCGGCCGCCGAAGCCGACGGACGCGCAGGACACGACGGTTCTGCCGCGCATCCCGGATGCCAAGCTCAGCACAAAGCCCGCAATGCCGCCCGAGCCGAAGCCCGCAGCGTGCTCCTCGGATACCATGCGTCTGCCGCGCATTCCGGACGGCAAGATCTATACGAAGCAGGCGAAGCGGTCCGAGAAAAAAGCCGCCGCGCTCACCTCGGACACGATGCGTCTGCCCGATCTGAAAACACTCAATGCCGCGCTGGCCGAACAAAAAAGAGCCGCACAGGCCGCACCGCCGGAGAACCGGACTGACGCCCGCAAAGCACCCGTGCCGCAGCCGGAGCAGCCTGCCGTTCCTGCGCCAGCCGCGCAAAAGCCGTCCGCGCATCAGCCCGACGCACGGCGGCGCAGGACGCGCCGCATTCCGAACGTGTCGGACTCCCGGCCGCCTCACCGCGCGCCCGCCGTCCCCGAGCCGGAACCGGAGCCGGTCGACGTTCGCGAGCTGTTTGAGGCCGGGCGGCGGCGCCTGCCGCTGCTGCTGATCCGCGTCTGGCTGCTTGCGCCGGTCGCGCTGCTCTCCGTCCTGCTCGTGCTCTGCCGCTATTTCCGCTGGAGCTTCGCCCTCTGGTTTGCCGATCGAACCGCCGTGCTCTCCGTGATTCTGCTGGGGATTACCATGCTGCTGTCCTATGACGCCTGCTGGCGCGGTCTGCTCGATCTGCTTCGCCTACGCATCAGTCTCTTTACGCTTACACTGCTGGCCTCCGTGCTCAGCGTGATCTATACGCTGCTCGGCGAGCAGGGAACGGCCGTCGGCTCGTGCTGCGTGGTCGCCGTGCTCTGGTTCTTCCTGATGCGCGCCCAGCGCGCCGAGCGCCGCGGCATGTACTACACCCTGCGCACCGTCACAGCCTTTGACCGTCCGATGGGCATCTTTGACACCTCCGCACTGCTCAAGGGGACGGCCTCCCTGCGCCGGGACGTCGGCGACACCGAGGATTTCGTGCGCCATCTCGGGCAGCCCGACCGGGCGCAGCGTATTTTCTGCCTTTACAGCACGCTGCTCCTGCCGGCCTCGGCGCTGACGGCGCTGCTGATCTCCGAGCGCACGCGCGTGGAATTCCTGCCCGCGTGGCTGCTCCTGCTGCTCGGCGCGATCCCCTGCGCCGCATCGTTGAGCTACAGCCGACCCTTTGCGAGCGTCGCCAAGCGCCTGTCCGGCATCGGCGGCGCGCTCTGCGGGTGGCATGGTGCGCAGATCCTCGGAGGCCGCCATACGCTGATCCTGCGCGACGAGGATCTCTTCCCCACGGACAGCATCTCCTTCAACGGCATGAAGCTCTACGGCGCAAACACCGCCGGGCGCACGGTCGCCTATGTCCTCGCGGCGCTCGAGGCGGCCGGCAGTCCGCTCTGCGGCCATTTTGAGCGTCTTTTGCAGGAGCAGTACGGCAAGCGCGTCGCGCTGACCTCCTTCCGCATCTATGACGACGACGGCATCGGCGCAGAGATCCAGAATGACAGCGTTCTGGTCGGCTCGCTGCCCTTCATGCGCAGCATGGGCGTGCATATGCCCGACGGCACGCGCGTGCGGCAGGCCGTCTATCTCTCCGTCAACGGAGAGCTTGCCGGCATCTTCGCGCTGAAATACAAGCCGAACCTCTCCACCCGCGCCGGCCTGCTGGACGTACTCTCGAACCGGAGCTTCAAGGTCGTGCTCGCCACGCGCGATTTTCTCATCACCCCCGAGCTGCTGGCGGCAAAATATGAGCTGCCGACGGAGACGATCCTCTACCCGGTCTTTTCCGAGCGCATCCGCCTGTCCGAGCGCGACCCCAGCGAGAAAAACGAGCAGGGCGCGCTGATCGCGCGCAATACCTTCGGCGCGTTTGCCTCCACTGCCGCCGCCGGGCGCACGCTGCGCATCACGACGCTGCTCGATACGGTTCTCGGTCTGAGCGCCGGTCTGATCGGCGCGGCCGTCTGTGCGGCGCTGCTGCTCTGGGACGCGGCGCAGACCGCCACGCCGCTTCATCTGGTCAGCTTTCAGCTGCTCTGGGCCGTCGTCAACGATTTCACCGCGCTGGTCATGCTCAGGTTGTAAGAAGTTTGGGATTTTTTTCATGATTTTTTAAGAAAAGTTCACAATAGTCATTGCAAAATCACGACCTGTCGTGTATAATAAGACTAATTGCGGCAGCATCCGGCCTGCCCGGCAGCCCGACCCGGCTGCACAGAAAGGAGAATTTCAACATATGTACACTGCCAAGGACATTCGCAATCTCGCGCTGCTCGGTCACGGCGGCGACGGCAAATCCGCTCTGTGCGAGAGCATGCTCTATCTGACGAAAGCCATTACCCGCCTCGGCAAGCGTGCCGACGGCACCACCGTCTCCGACTTTGACGACGAGGAGAAGAAGCGTCAATATTCGATCAAGACCTCCGTCATCCCCGTGGAGTATGCAGGCTGCAAGCTCAACGTGCTGGACAATCCGGGTTATTTTGATTTTGCCGCAGAGATCGTGCAGTCCCTGCGTGTGGCCGACGCCGGCATCATCTGCCTGACGGCCAAGAGCGGCATCGCCGTCGGCACCGAAAAGGGGTGGAAGTCCCTGGCAGACGCCAACCTGCCCGCGATGTTCTATGTCTCCAAGCTCGACGAGGAGCACGCCAACTTCTTCGCCACGTTCGACGCCATCCGCAGCACCTTTGGCGCCTCGGCCATTCCCTTCACCTTCCCGATCCTCAAGGGTGAGCAGGCCGTCGGCGTGGTCGACCTGATCGCCAGGAAGGCCTATGACGTTTCCGGCAAGGAGATTGCCCTGCCCGCAGACGCCGAGGAAAAGATCGAAGAATATATGATGGAGCTGAACGAGCAGATCGCCGAGACGGACGAGGCGCTCATGGAGAAGTTCTTCGCCGAGGAGCCGTTCACCGAGGAAGAGCTCATCAAGGGCATCAAGGACGGCGTCTCTCAGCGCGCCATCACGCCGGTCTTCTGCGGCTGCGCCATGACCGGTCTCGGCACGATCCGCCTGCTCGAGAACCTCAAAAAATTTGCTCCGTCCCCGCTCGAGGGCAAGCCCATGACCGCCGTCGACGAGGACGGCAACGAGTCCGAATTCAAGCTCAATCCGTCCGGCAGCCCGATGGCCTTCGTGTTCAACACCGTCGCCGACCAGTACGGCAAGAACTCCTATTTCAAGGTCATCTCCGGCGACATTGAAGACACCATGACCGTCGTCAACGCCCGCACCGGCGACAACGAGAAGCTCGGCAACACCTTCTTCCCGCGCGGCAAGGACAACACCAAGACCTCCAAGGTCTGCTGCGGCGACATCGGCGTGTTCACGAAGCTTGCCTCCGTCCGCACCGGCGACACGCTGGGGCTGGCCGGCAAGGTCGTCACGATCAAGCCCATGCAGTACGCCGAGCCGTGCTACCGCATGGCCATTTATGCCAAGACCAAGGGACAGGAGGACAAGGTCGCCTCGGGTCTGGTCAAGCTGAACGAGGAGGATGCCTCCTTCACCTACGGCAACGATCCCGAGACGAAGGAAATGATCATCGCCGGTGTCTGCGACATCCACCTGAGCGTCATCATCTCCAAGCTGCTCAGCAAATATAAGGTCGAGGCCGAGCTGCGCCCGGCAAAGATCGCTTACCGCGAGACCATCAAGAAAAAGGTCGAGATCCACGGCCGCCATAAGAAGCAGTCCGGCGGCCACGGACAGTTCGGCGACGTTTATATCCGCTTCGAGCCGCAGTCCGAGCAGGAGGACATGATCTTTGCCGACGAGACGGTCGGCGGCTGCGTGCCGAAGAACTTCATCCCGTCGGTCGAAAAGGGTCTGCGCAACTGCATCGGCAAGGGTGTTCTGGCTGGCTACCCGGTCGTGTTCCTGAAGGCGACGCTGTACTTCGGCTCCTATCACCCCGTCGACTCCTCCGATATGGCGTTCCAGACCGCTGCCGGTATCGCTTATAAGGAAGGCCTGCCCACCGCAGCGCCCACCCTGCTCGAGCCGATCGGCGAGCTGAAGGTCTTCATCCCGGACGCCAACATGGGCGACATCATCGGCGACCTCAACAAGCGTCGCGGCCGCGTGATGGGCATGAACCCCGACACCGAGAACCGTGGCTGGCAGATCGTCGAGGCCGAGGTGCCGATGGGCGAAATGACCACCTACGCCATCGACCTGCGCTCCATGACGCAGGGTCGCGGCTTCTACTCGCTCAAGTTTGTCCGCTACGAGGAGGTCCCGCAGATGAATCAGGCAAAGATCATCGAGGACGCCAAGAAAAACGAGGACGAATAACAGAAAATCAACCGGCCGTGGGCTTTTTCCCACGGCCGGTTTTTAAGGAACCTCTGATTCAATTGCAAGAGCGGTCAGCGAGGGATTTTGTTTACAAATTGAGGTTTGGAAATCGCAGGAATCCTTTCCGTATTTCAAGATTTTCAAACCGAAAAGTTGGGGCAAAAGACCCGCTGAGCGCCGCAGACGATTGATTCAGAGGTTCCTTAGAATTTTGTATAAATTCCTGTTCTTTCCGCAGCACAAGAGAAGTCTGCCGCAGAGGTTCGTCCTCTGTGGCAGACTTCTCTTCTCTTGTCGGAGCGTTTTTCTCCCTTTTTCTTGACATTTTACCGTTTTTCGGATAAAATAATGGCATTATCACTCCCGCAGCAGAAAGGGGTTTGACATGAATCAGCTCACCCGGACGGCGCGCTCCCGTCTGCGCGCCTTTTTGCGCGACACGCGCACCCGCGCCTGCGCCGCCGCGACGGCGCTCTTCGGCGCGCTCTCTTATTTCTATCTGTTTGCCAACAATCTGAACAACAACGACACGCTCTCCTGCCTGCCGCAGGGCTTCGGGACGGGGATAAGCTCCGGCCGCTGGCTGCTGCATCTGCTCGGCAAGTTCACGGAAAAGCTCTGGGGCGTCTACAACGTCCCGCTGTTCAACGGGCTGCTGGCGCTGCTGCTGCTGGCGCTGACGTCGGCGGTGCTCGTGCGCGCGCTGGACATCCGCAGCCGCGCGCTCTCCTTCGCGCTGGCCGCCGTGACGGCCTCCACCGCGCCGATTGCCAGTCTGATGCTGTTTCAGTTCACGGTGCATTATTATGCGCTGGCGCTGCTGCTGATCGCCTCCGCCGCCTGTCTGATGCGCAGCCGCAAGCCCCTTGCTTTGCTTGGCGCTTCCCTGCTGGGCGCGTGCTCGCTTGGCATTTATCAGGCGTATTTCCCGTTTTTTGCCGTTTTGCTGCTTCTGATGATCCTCGGATCGTGTCTGCGGCGCGAGACGCAGCCCAAGGCGCTGATCTTCTTCGCCCTGCGCTGCCTCGGCGTGCTTGCGGCGAGCTATCTGCTCTATTGGCTGATCCTCCACGGTCTGCTCGCCCTGCTCGGCGCGAGGCTGAGCGACTATCAGGGCATGAGCGCCATGGGAAGCCTCTCCCTGCGCGGCATTCCGCGCGCCTACGCGCAGTTTTTCCGCCTGACCACAACGCGGATGTACGGCTTCAACGAGACCGGCTTTGTCCGCGTGATGATTCTGCTGCTGATGCTGAGCGGCGTCGGACTGCTGGCGCTCTCCTGGCGCGACCGGCCGGCGAAGCTCCTGATCGGGCTTGCCGCGCTCGCGCTGATGCCGCTCGCGGCGAACGCCTTCCTTGTGCTTGCGCCCGACAGCACGATCTACACCCGCATGTGCATGGGGCTGACGGTCGTGTTCTATCTGCCGCTGCTGATCGCCGACCGCCTGCCGCTCCGCTTCCGCAGGGTCAGAAAATGCGCCGTGCTGGGCGTCGCGGCGCTGCTGCTGCTCACCTGCGTCAATTACGCCTGGCAGAGCAACGGGAATTATCAATTTGAATACTACGCCAATCGGAAGGCAGAGAATTATTTCAGCGCGATGCTTGCGCGCATCCGCTCGGCCGAGGGCTATCGCGACGAGATGGAGATCGTCCTCGTCGGAGACACGATCACGGACGCCGCGTTTCAGGATAACTGGCTGACTGCGCCCTTCCATTACAGCAGCGTGGTCGGCGCGAAGTCCCAGCTCAACCAATATTCACGCCCGGCCTTCTTCGCCAATTATTTCGGCTTCTCCGCGCGGCAGATCACGCAGGAGGAGCTGACCGCCTATTCCGATCTGCTCAAATCGATGCCCTGCTACCCCGACAGCGGCTCGATCCGCACCGCCGACGGGCGCGTGTTCGTCATGCTCGAGCAGCCCGAGCGTTAAAAACACTCCGTGGCAAGCTCCCTCACGCGGTCGAGCGGGACGCAGCTCCCGTCGTCAAAGCGCAGGACGCGCGCGACCGTGTCGAGCTGTCTCAGCCGCCCGTTCTTCCGGCGGTAAGCCCCGCCCGCCTTGCGTGCGTCCGGCTCAAAATAACATACCGTGATCTCCGGTCTCTCTGGAAGCAGCTCCAGCAGGGACCGGAGCTTTTCGTCCAGCTCCTCGGCGGCGCTCTCGGAAAGCTCGGTCTGCGCTTCTGTCAGGCGCGCCGTCTCTGCAACGGCGTCCTCATAGCCGTTCAGCGCCGAAAACGGCGCAAACTGCGCCGCGCGTTCGCGGTTCGGCATTGGCGGATGCCGCCGCGAATCGGTGCGCCCGTGCTCTAAGAGCGCGCGATATTTCCGGTTCATGCCCTGTGCCCTCCGATCTGCCCGTTTCGCTCGCGCATGGTCGCGCCGTCGAGAAAGTTGCTGCCTCTCAGGATCACGTTTTTCCCGTAGCGCTGCCGAAGCGCAACGACGGTCTGCTGCCGCCGCTTTTCACGCAGCAGCTCCGCCTCCTCCCGCTCCGACCGGTGCTGCTGCTCCTCCGGCGTGCTGAACAGCTCGAGCTGCACCGGCTCGGCTGCCTGCGCAGCGAAGCGCTCGGGCAGAACATGGTTCGCAGCGATGTTCACCCGGCGCACCAGCAGCGCCGGGTCGGTGATCCGGTCGAACAGGCGCAGCATTGCCTCCGTCATGAGCCGCGCAGAGGCGGTCGGCCGCCCGAGCTTCTCCGAGCCATGGGCGTGCTTCGGCACGCAGCGGCCGTAATGATCCCGCACGACCGCCCCGCGATAGGCCGCGCGCGCAGCCGGAGCGCTCAGATTTTCGATGTCATAGCCCACCGTCAGCACGACCTGATCCGTCACGAGGCGCTTTTCCACCAGCTCGAGCGCAAGCTGCTCGGTCATCTCCCAGACGATCAGGCGCGCCTTGTCATTCGGATACGGGCGGTGCAGCACCTGCCCTGCGCCGAGGCTGCTCGCCTCCGGCCGATAGGCCTTGATGTCGGCGATGGTACACGGCTCAACGCCCCACGCGTGGTCGAGCAGCAGTCCGGCGTTGATGCCGAAGGTGCGATAGAACCACTCCTCGTCCCATTCCGCCCGCGCGGCGATGTCGCCCATCGTGTGCATTCCGGCGGCCTCGAGCCTGCGCGCGTAGCCCGGCCCGAGCCGCCAGAAATCCGTCAGCGGCCGGTGCTCCCAGAGCTGCTGCCGGTAGCTCTGCTCGTCCAGCTCGGCAATGCGCACGCCGTCCGCGTCCGGCTCGATCCGCTTGGCCATGATATCCATGGCGATCTTGCAGAGATAGAGATTCGTGCCGATCCCGGCCGTCGCCGTGACCCCGGTCTGCCGAAGCACGTCCGCAATCATCCGCCTGGCCAGCTCCCGTGCCGTCAGGCCGTAAGTCTTCAGATAGGCCGTTGCGTCAATGAACACCTCGTCGATCGAATAGACGTGAATGTCCTCCGGGGCGACATAGCCCAGATAGATCTGATAGACCCGCGCGCTGACGTCGATATACCGCGCCATCTGCGGCTTCGCGACGATATAATCCAGCTCGAGCGACGGGTCGCGCCGCAGCTCCGGCGCGAAGCAGGACTTCCCGGAGAATTGCCGTCCGGGCGCGCGCTGCCGCCGCATGGCATTGACCTCGCGCACGCGCTGCACGACCTCGAACAGCCGCGCGCGGCCGGAGATGCCATAAGCCTTGAGCGACGGCGTCACGGCGAGGCAGATGGTCTTTTCCGTCCGCGCAGCGTCCGCAACGACGAGATTCGTCGTGAGCGGATCAAGCCCGCGCTCCACGCATTCCACCGAGGCAAAAAACGATTTCAGATCGATCGCAAGATAGCGCCGCTCCCCCATTGCAATCCCCCCTTCGCGTTTCTATATGGAACGATTCGTTCTTGATAGATTTATTATACCCGATTTTGAGAAATTTGCAAGCGGAATTTTTAGATTCACGCCGCGCGCAAAGAAAAGGCTTGCGTTTGGCGAAAAGAATGGTAAAATAAAATATAGGCCAACACCGCACGCGCAGCCCCGGCTCTCGCTGCATGATGCGGAATTGCCATAGAAAATTCTCTGGGAAAAAGGAGACAAAACCATGAGCAGGAAACCAACCCGCGAAGCGCTCTATCAGTTCCACGGACGGCCGCCGCTTGGCTCTGCCGTCTCGCTTGCACTGGAGCATCTCGTCGCCATGATCGTCGGCTGCGTTACGCCGGCCATCATCATCTCTCAGGCCGCCGGGCTGTCCGGCGCGGACAGCGTACTGCTGATCCAGACCTCGCTGGTCATGTCCGCCGTCTGCACACTCCTTCAGCTTTTCCCGATCGGCAAGCGCTTCGGCTCAGGGCTTCCGGTCATTCTCGGCGTCAGCTTTGCCTATCTGCCCAGTATGCAGGCGATCGCGAGCGCCGGCGAGGGCGTCGCCACGATCTCCGGCGCGGTTCTGGTGGGCGGTCTGGTCGCGGTCGTCGTCGGCCTGTTCACCAAGCAGATCCGCAAGCTCTTCCCGCCGGTCATCACCGGCACGGTGGTCTTCACGATCGGTCTGTCTCTTTATCCAACAGCCATCAATTATATGGCAGGCGGCGCGGCAAACACCGCCGTAGCCGTCGCGGAAAAGGGTCTGACCTCCGCGCTCGTCTACGGCTCCTGGCAGAACTGGCTGATCGCCGGTCTGACGCTTGTGGCCGTCATCCTGCTCAATCAATACGGCAAGGGCATCGGCAAGCTTGCCTCCATCCTGCTCGGCATGGTCTTCGGCTATCTCGTCGCACTCTGCTTCGGCATGGTCGATTTCTCCGGTGTCTCGAGCGCCGCGTGGTTCTCGCTGCCCAAGCCGATGCATTTCGGCATCCACTTCGATCTGTCGAGCTGCATCGCGCTGGGGCTGCTCTTCGCGATCAACTCGATCCAGGCGATCGGCGATTTCACCGCCGTCACGGTCGGCGGCATGAGCCGCGAGCCGGAGGATCACGAGCTGCAGGGCGGCATTCTCGCCTACGGTGTCGGCAACATCCTCACGGCGCTGTTCGGCGGCCTGCCCACCGCGACCTATTCACAGAACGTCGGCATCACCTCGACGAACAAGGTCGTCAATCGCGTCGTTTTCACGCTGACGAGTGTCTTCCTGCTTCTGGCGGGCATCGTCCCGAAATTCTCGGCGATCCTGAGAACCATTCCGCAATGCGTTCTCGGCGGCGCGACCGTCACGGTCTTCTCGACCATCGCCATGACCGGCATGAAGCTCATCGCCTCGCAGGAGCTGACCGCCCGCAACACGACCATCGTTGGCCTCTCGGCTGCGCTGGGCGTCGGCGTTTCTCAGGCCAGCGGCGCGCTCGGCCAGCTTCCGGAGAGCGTTACCATGATCATCGGCAAGTCGCCGGTCGTAATCGCCACGCTGATGGCCGTGCTGCTGAATCTGATCCTCCCGAAGGATGGGCAGACACGCAAGGGCATCTTCCACCGCCACGGCAAATCCTGATTTTCGCAACCAGCAAAATACCGCCCCGTCTCGGTCGAGACGGGGCGGTTCGTTTCTCTGTCGGATCAATCGTCGAAGCCGACGCGCGGAGAATAGTGCGTATGGAGCAGCTCGTGTGCCTTATGCGAATTCGGCTCTCCGAGGAATTCATTATAAAGCGTCTTCAGCTGGGGATTGTTGTGCGACTGACGCAGGGTCTGGCGCTCGTCCTCGCTGTAGAGCGCGGCCGCGCGCTTCTCGCAATAGGTGTCGAGAATATCGGCATCCTCGTTGGGCAGCAGCGCCGGGCGGACATAGGGCTGACCGCCGCCGTTGATGCAGCCGCCGGGGCAGCCCATGACCTCGATGAAGGTATAGGGCGACGTGCCCTCGCGGATCTGGTCGAGCAGCACCTTGGCGCCCTTCATGCCGCTGGTGACGGCGACCTTCAGCTTCTGACCGTTGAGGTCAAACTCCGCCTCGCGGATGGATTCAAAGCCGCGTACCTCGTTGAACACGATGCCCTCGCGTTCCTTACCGGTCAGTACGAAATAAGCCGTGCGGAGCGCCGCCTCCATCACGCCGCCGGTCACGCCGAAGATGACGCCCGCGCCGGTGTAGTCGTGCACGATGTCCTCGTCGAAATCCTCGTCGGGCAGCTTGGTGAAGTTGATGCCGGAGCGGCGGATCAGGCGGCCAAGCTCGCGCGTGGTCAGCACGGCGTCGACGTCGCGGTGTCCGTCGCACTCCATCTCCGGGCGCTCCTTCTCGTATTTCTTGCAGGAGCAGGGCATGATCGAAACGACGAACATATCCTCGGGCTTGACACCGATCTTCTCTGCGTAGTAGCTCTTGAGAATCGCGCCGAACATTTCGTGCGGCGATTTGCAGGAGGACAGGTGGTCGAGCTGGTCGCCGTAGTTATACTCGGCGTAGTTGACCCAGCCGGGCGAGCAGGACGTGATCATCGGCAGCACGCCGCCGTTTTGGATGCGTCCGAGCAGCTCGGTGGCCTCCTCCATAATGGTCAGATCGGCGGCAAAGTTCGTGTCAAACACCTTTTTGAAGCCGAGACGACGCAGCGCGGCGACCATCTTTCCGGTGACGGGCGTGCCGATCTTCATGCCGAATTCCTCGCCGAGCGCCGCACGGACGGCCGGAGCAGTCTGCACGACAACGTATTTTCCGGCCTTCATAGCCGCGTCGACGCGGGCGATCTCGCTCTTTTCCATCAGGGCGCCGGTCGGGCAGACGTTGATGCACTGGCCGCACATGATGCACGGCGAATGGATGAAGCTGCGGTTCTCGGCAGGGGCGACAATGGTCTTGAAGCCGCGGTTTTCAAAGCCGAGGATGCCCATGCCGTGGGCGTTCTGGCAGCGCGCGACGCAGCGGCCGCAGAGGATGCACTTTGAGGTGTCACGAACGATCGTCGGCGTCAGCTCGTCGTAGGTCGTCGGGGTCTTCGCGCCTTGGAAGCGCCCCTCGCGCGCGCCGGTGATCTGCGCGACATGCAGCAGCTCGCAGTTGCCGTTCTTGTCGCACTGCTGGCAGTTTTGATTATGATTGGAGAGCAGCAGCTCGACCGAGGCGCGGCGCGCCTCGACGGCCTTCGGCGAGGAGATGGTGATCTCCATACCCTCGCTGACCGGATAGACGCAGGCAGCGACGAGGCCGCGCGCGCCGGTAGCCTCAACAAGGCAGACGCGGCACGAGCCACGCGAGCATTCGCCGTGGTTGAATGCGCAGAGAGACGGGATCTCGTAGCCGCAGGCTCTTGCGGCCTCGAGAATGGTCAGGCCTTCCTCGACCGCATAGGGGACGCCCTCGATTTTGATGTTGATTTTTGTCATGTTCCCGTCCTCCCGTTACTTCTTGTCGATGGCCTTGAACTTGCAGCTTGCCATGCAGGCGCCGCACTTGATGCACTTGCCCGCGTCGATCTCCATGGCGGCAAGCTTCTTGCCGGGGGCGACGTAGTCGGTGCGCACGATCGCGCCGACCGGGCAGGTGCGGGCGCAGAGGCCGCAGCCGAAGCACTTGTCCTTCTCGATGCTGTATTGCATCAGCTTTTTGCAGACGTGCGCCGGGCAGGTCTTGTCCTGAATGTGAGCAAGGTATTCGTCGCGGAAGTGCGTCAGGGTGGAGACGACGGGGTTGGCCGAGGTCTGCCCCAGTGCGCAGAGCGAGTTGGCCTTGACGGTCTTGGCCAGCTCATCCAGCTCGTCAAGATCCTGCATCGTGCCCTTGCCCTCGGTGATGCGGGTGAGGATCTCCAGCATCCGCTTCGTGCCGATGCGGCAGGGCGTACACTTGCCGCAGGACTCGTCGCAGATGAATTCCATGTAGAACTTCGCCACGTCGACCATGCAGTTGTCCTCATCCATGACGATCGCGCCGCCGGAGCCCATCATCGAGCCCTTTGCGACCAGGTTGTCGAAATCGATCGGCTCGTCGAGATATTCCGCCGTCAGGCAGCCGCCGGACGGGCCGCCGGTCTGAATGGCCTTGAATTTTTTTCCGTTGGGGATGCCGCCGCCGATGTCATAGATCAGCTCGCGGAGCGTCGTGCCCATGGGGATCTCCACGAGGCCGACGTTGTTGATCTTGCCGCCGAGCGCAAAGACCTTGGTACCCTTGGAGCGTTCCGTGCCGACCTCGGCGAATTTCGCCGCGCCCTCGCGCAGAATGTACGGCACACAGGCAAGCGTCTCGACGTTGTTGACGATGGTCGGCTTCTGCCAGAGGCCCTTGACCGCCGGGAAGGGCGGACGCGGACGCGGCATACCGCGCTGACCCTCGATGGAGTTGAGCAGCGCCGTCTCCTCGCCGCAGACGAAGGCGCCCGCGCCGAGGCGGATATGGACGCGGAACGAGAAATCCGTGCCGAGGATGTGCTCGCCGAGCAGACCAATCGCCTCAGCCTGCTTGATCGCAATGCGCAGACGGTTCACGGCCACGGGATATTCCGCGCGGACGTAGAAATAGCCGTTTTTCGCGCCGATGGCGTAGCCCGCGATCATCATGCCCTCGATCACGGCGAGGGGGTTGCCCTCGAGGATCGAGCGATCCATGAACGCGCCGGGGTCGCCCTCGTCGCCGTTGCAGACGACATATTTCTCGTCGTTCTGCTGATTATAGGCAAACTGCCACTTTCTGCCGGTCGGGAAGCCGCCGCCGCCGCGCCCGCGCAGACCCGCTGCAAGCACCTCGTCGATAACGGCCTGCTGCGGCATACTCAGCGCCCTTTCCAGCCCGCGGAACGCGCCGAAGCCGAGCGCCTCGTCGATGTTCTCGGGGTTGATTTCGCCGCAGCCATGCAGCGCGACGCGCCGCTGCTTTTTATAGAAATTGATCTCATCCTGCTTGGCGATCTTCTCCTTCGTGGCCGGATCGACAAAAAGCAGCCGCTCCACGACCTCGCCGCCGATGAGATCGGTATCAACGATCTCCTCGACGTCCTCCAGCTTGACAAGCCGATAGAGCGTATCCTCCGGATAGATTTTCACAAACGGTCCCTGTGAGCAGAAGCCGAAGCAGCCGACCTGATTGACCGTGACCTTCTCCGAAAGGCCGCGCTCCACCACAAGCTGCTCAAAGCGGTGGCGGATCTCCGCCGAGTTGGACGACAGGCAGCCCGTGCCGCCGCAGAGGACGACCGCGCGCTTGCCGTTCGAGCCGTCGATCTTTGCGCTGAACGCTTCCGTACAGGCGCAGACCTTTTCATTCAAATCATGCGTACTGCAGATCATGCCTCCGCACCTCCCTTTGCACGGTATTCCGCGATCACATCAGCCACTGAGGCCACGCTCATTTTGGGGTAGACCTTTCCGTTGATCGAAACGGCCGGCGCAATGCCGCACGCACCGATGCAGCGCAGGGCGTCGAGGGTGAACAGGCCGTCCTCGGTGGTCTGGCCGGGCGCGATGCCGAGCAGCTCCGAGAATTTGTCGATCACCTGCTGCGCGCCCTTGACGTAGCACGCCGTGCCGAGGCAGCAGCCGATGATGTACTTGCCCTTCGGCCGCAGGGAAAAGAACGAATAGAACGTGACGACGCCGTAGATCTCCGCAACGGAAATGCCGGTCTTCTGCGAGACGATCTCCTGCACATCCAGCGGAATATAGCCATATTCATTCTGGATGTCGCTGAGGATCATCATGAGCGGCGTTTTCTCGTCCGTGTATCGGTCGCAGATCTCACGGATCTTCCGAGCGCCGTTTTCACTGATGTGGGACATAGAAACCTCCAAAAATCGTTTTGTTTTTGCGAAAAGCCCCCGCACGCGCGCGGGGGTTCTCTCATTCTGTTTTGGAAAACATTGTTATTATATACGAACTTTCGAGCAAATGCAAGTATTATCGATCAATTTTTTATCGATACTGCTATTCTTGATATAATTACAGAGTTTCCTTTTGCTTTCACCCGATTATGAGCGAATCGACCGGCTCGAACCGATATTTTTGTTCGCAATTCGGGTATTTTTCATGGTCGACCTCGCTCAGGAACATTGCTTTCGGACGGATCCAGAGCGAGCCGTCGCCGTAGAGCTTGCGATAAACGACATATTCCTCCCCCGTCTCGCTGTGCTGCGCAACATCCTCAACGAGATAATAATTTCCCTTAAAATGGCGGTAGATCCGCTTGAGCTGCAATTCCCGCATGGCGATGCCCCTTTCGATTTTTGATACCCTGATTGTAACCGACAGAAATTCGGAATACAAGTCTGGAAAATTCCGCCGCGCTGTGCTATAATTGTTGCAGTCAAAAAATAAGGAGTCTCAACCATGGATAACAAGCAGCGCTTTTATGAAATTTACAAATGCGTCACGCGGGACGGCGCGGACGCGCTTCTGAGCTGGCTGGAAAACTCGGATTATTTCACCGCTCCGGCCTCCACCCGCTTCCACGGCAGCCATGAGGGCGGCCTGCTGGAGCATTCGCTCAACGTCTACGACTGCCTCAAGGCCGAGATCGAGCTGGAGGGGCTGACGCAGTATTCCGACGAGACGGTCGCGCTCGTCGCGCTGATGCACGATCTCTGCAAGGTGCATTTTTATCGCCGCGGCACGCGCAATGTCAAGGAAAACGGCGTCTGGACGACCAAGGCGGTCTATGAGATCGACGAGCGCTTCCCGGTCGGCCACGGCGAAAAATCCGTCATCATCCTGCAAAATTTCCTCAACCTCGAGGCCGAGGAAATCATGGCGATCCGCTGCCATATGGGCGGCTTCGACACCTCGGTCAAGGGCGGAGATTTCTTCATCAGCAAGGTCTTTGAGCGCAGCAGTCTGGCCGTGCTCCTGCATATTGCGGACATGAAGGCGAGCTATCTGCGCGGGGAATGAAGCGATGAACGTCTTTCTGGGTCTTGCGTTTCTGTTCTTCATCGGCTCGGTGCTGGGCTGGTTTCTGGAGCTGATCTTCCGCCGCTTCTTCTCCTCGGCGAACCCCGAGCGCAAATGGATCAACCCCGGCTTCCTCGTCGGGCCGTATCTGCCGATGTACGGCACGGGGCTTTGCGTGCTCTATCTTCTGGCCACGCTGCAAAACCACGGCGTGAACCGCTGGGTGCTGCTCGTGCTGATGGCCGCCGGCATGACCGTGCTGGAATATCTGGTCGGCCTCTGGCTGCTCAAGGTCATGAAGGTGCGCCTCTGGGACTACAGCAAGCAGCCCGGCAACCTTCAGGGGCTGATCTGCCCGAAGTTCTCGCTGGCGTGGGGGCTTCTGAGCGCGGCCTATCTGTTTCTGGTGCATCCGCATGTGCTTGAGGCGCTGCAATGGCTGAAGGACAATCTGGCGTTTTCCTTCGTCGTCGGCATGTTCTTCGGCTTCATTCTCGTCGACTACGCCTATTCCTCCCACCTCATGCTCAAGATCAAGCGCTTTGCGCAGGACAACGATGTCGTCGTGCGCTACGAGAGCATCAAGAGCTATCTTTCCAACCTGCGCGCCCAGCGCGGCAAGCGGCATTTCTTCCTCTCGCTGCACACGGAGCAGCCGCTGCCCGAGCGCCTGCGGCAGTATTACGAGCACCTCAGGGAGCGCGAGGTCAGCTTTGAGCGTCTGCACAAAAACAGAAAAAAATAACGTCACGCATGATTTTTCCCGGCGGAGCGGCTCAAGCCGTTTCGCCGGGATGCTTTTTGTGCGAAAAAGTCGAAATTTGTTGAAAAAGTCATTGACTTTCCCATGATTTGCGGTTATATTTCAAGCTAGAGTATTATGGGGAATAATGCTACTATTAATAGAAATGGGGGAGGATAAATGTCCCAGGAGCTGATCCGTTTGACAGACCTTGTGATGGAGTTTGACGGGGAGCGAATTCTTGATTCCATCAACCTTTACATCAACGACAAGGAATTTCTCACCTTGCTCGGCCCGAGCGGCTGCGGCAAGACCACCACACTTCGTGTCATCGGAGGCTTTTTATCGCCTACAAGCGGCGACGTCCTGTTCGGCGGAAAACGCATCAACGAGGTTCCCGCCTACCAACGAAAGATCAACACGGTGTTCCAGCGCTACGCTCTGTTCCCGCACCTCGATGTCTATGACAACATTGCCTTCGGCCTGCGCATTGCCAAGCTGAGCGAAAAGGAGATCGACGAGCGCGTGACGGAGATGCTGGAGATCGTGTCCCTCAAGGGCTTTCAGAATCGGAAGGTCACTTCCCTTTCCGGCGGTCAGCAGCAGCGCGTGGCCATTGCGCGCGCGCTGGTCAACCGCCCGAAGGTGCTGCTGCTTGACGAGCCGCTGGGCGCGCTCGATCTGCGTCTGCGCAAGGACATGCAGAACGAGCTGAAGCGCATTCAGCAGGCCATGGGGATCACATTCATCTATGTGACCCACGATCAGGAAGAAGCGCTGACCATGTCTGACACCATCGTGGTCATGGATAAGGGCAGGATCCAGCAGATCGGTACGCCGGAGGATATTTATAACGAGCCGAAGAACGCGTTCGTCGCGGATTTCATCGGCGAGTCGAATATCCTCGACGGCATCATGCTCCAGGACGAGCTGGTGCAGTTCTTCGGGCGCAAGTTTCCGTGCGTCGACCGCGGCTTTGCGCCGAACGAACCGGTCGACGTGGTCATCCGTCCCGAGGACATCGATATTGTCGCGCCGGACGCCGGCCATCTCTGCGGCACGGTGACGTCCGTGACCTTCAAGGGCGTGCATTATGACACGATCGTCGATTTCAAGGGCTTCAAGTGGCTCATCCAGACAACGGACTACTGCCCGGTCGGCTCTTATATCGGCATCCGTCTGAATCCCGAGGATATACACATCATGCACAAGAGCGATTATTCCGGCATGTTCGGCGACTACAGCTCGTATTCCGCCGAATACGACGAGATCGCAGATGCGGAGGTCGGAGAAGATGAAGCGTAGATGGCTCTCCGGCCCGTACATCGTCTGGATGGTGCTGTTCACGCTGATCCCGCTGGGCGTGGTGTTTTATTACGCCTTCACCGACTCCGTCAGCGGCGGCTTCACCCTGTCGAATCTGGGCGAAATTCTGGATTATTGGCCGATCTTCCTGCGGTCGATCTGGCTGAGCATCTTTGCCACGGTCATCTGCCTTGTCATCGGTTATCCCGTGGCCTATTTCATTGCGCACTGCAAGCCGGCCACGCAGCGTCTGCTGCAAATGCTCGTGATGCTGCCCATGTGCATCAGCTTCCTGCTGCGCACCCTCGCGTGGGTCGCCCTGCTTGAGGACACCGGCATCATCAACCGCTTCATCACCTCGCTGGGGCTGTCCGCCCTGCCGCTCATCCGCAACAACGGCGCCGTCATTCTCGGCATGGTCTATAACTACCTGCCGTATATGATCCTGCCGCTGTACACCGTCATTATGAAGATCGACCACCGCCTCATCGAGGCCGCCGAGGATCTCGGCTGCAACAGCCGTCAGGTCTTCACCCGCGTGACGCTCCCGCTGTCCGTTCCGGGCATCGTCTCGGGCATCACGATGGTCTTCGTGCCCGCCGTCTCCACCTTCTATATCTCGCAGAAACTCGGCTCGCCCGGCACGATTCTGATCGGCGACGTCATCGAGTCGCAGTTCAAGGCCGCCTATAACCCGAATCTGGGCGCGGCCATGTCTCTGGTTCTGATGGTTCTGGTCTTTGTCTGCGTCGGCATTATGAATCGCTTCACCGACGAGGACGCCGATGAAAGCATGGTGACGCTATGAGAAAAGTCAATCGTATCATCACCATTCTGATCTTCATCTTTCTTTATATCCCGATGATCGTGCTGGCCGTCGCGTCCTTCAACAAGGGCATGGACATTGCGGTGTTCAAGGGCTTCACGTTCGATCAATATAAAGAGCTGTTCCGCGACCGGCACCTGCTGGGGCTGCTGCTGAACTCCGTGATCGTCGCGGTGCTCTCGAGCCTGCTTGCAACGCTGCTCGGCACGGCCGCCGCCATGGGCATCCACCGGATGCGCGGCAAGCTGCGCTCGGCCGTCATGACCATGACGAACATCCCCATGACCAACCCGGAGATCGTCACGGGCGTCTCGCTGGCGCTACTGTTTGCCTTCGTCGGCACGACCCTGCGCATCCACTCGGTGCTCGGCTTCTGGACGCTGCTCATCGCGCACATCACGTTCAATCTGCCCTATGTCATTCTGAACGTCATGCCGAAGCTCTCGCAGATGGATCCCGACCTCACCGAGGCCGCGCTCGACCTCGGCTGCACGCCCGTTCAGGCCTTCTTCAAGGTCACGATCCACGAGATCCTGCCGGGCATTCTCTCCGGCGCGCTGATGGCCTTCACGATGTCGCTCGACGACTTTGTGATCTCCTATTTCGTCACAGGCTCCGGCTTCGTGACCCTGCCCGTCGAGATCTACAGCTACACCAAAAAGCCCATCCAGCCCAAGGTCTACGCGATGTTCACGCTGATGTTCCTCGCGATCCTGCTGATAATGGTCGTGATGAACCTCCTGCAGGCGCGCGACCACGGCAAGAAGACCAGAAAGGGGGCAAAGGCATGAAACGGATTTTTTCTGCGCTTTTCGCCCTCGCTCTGCTGCTGACGCTGCTGCCCGCCCCGGCTTCTGCCGCCGAGACCGTGACGATCAACGTCTATAACTGGGGGCAGTACATTGACGACGGCACGGACGATACGCTCGACGTGATCGCCGCTTTTGAGGAGGCCTATCCGAACATCAAGGTCAACTATATGACCTTTGACAGCAACGAGAGCATGTACGCCAAGCTCGAAGCGGGCGGCACGTCCTTCGACGTGATCGTCCCCTCGGACTACATGGTCGAAAAAATGATCGCCGACGATATGCTCGAGCCGCTGGATTTCGAGAACATCCCGAATTTCGACGCCTATCTTGACGAGAGCTTCCGCAATCCGCCCTACGACCCCACGAACGCCTATTCCGTTCCCTATACCTGGGGCTACGTCGGCATCATCTATAACAAGAAGTTCGTCAACGAGGCCGATCTGACCGGCTGGGAGCTGCTCTGGAACAACGCCTACGCCGGCAAGATCCTGATGTTCGACAATCCCCGCGACGCCTTCGCCATCGCCGAGGCCGATCTGGGCATCAGCCTGAACTCGCGCGATTTCGACGATCTGCGCGCCGCGGCCGACCTGCTCCGCGCACAGAAGAATCTCGTGCAGAGCTACGTCATGGATCAGATCTTCGACAAAATGGAGCGCGGCGAGGCATGGATCGCGCCGTACTACGCCGGCGACTACCTGACCATGGTCGAGGTCAACCCCGATCTGGGCTTCTATCTGCCCGACGAGAGCTATAACCGCTTTGTCGACGCGATCTGCATCCCCAAGGGCTGCGAGCACAAGAAGGAAGCGGAGACCTTTATCAACTTTCTGATCTCTCCGGAGATCTGCGGGCAAAATCTGGAATATCTGGGCTACTCCTCCCCATATTCTGCATCGAAGGCATATATGAGCGAGGAGGTCGCCGAAAACGAGATCGCCTATCCCTCCGAGGAGCAGCTCGCCAACGGCCAGATCTTCCAGTCCCTCGGCGAGGAGGCCACGCAGGAGATGAACCGGCTCTGGCTGGAGGTCAAGGCTTCCGACGCCTCGACCACTGTCTATCTGATCCTGACCGGCGCGGCCGTCGCATCGATCATCCCGTGGGCGCTCCTGCGACTGCGGCGTCGGCGCAAAAAGGCACAGCGCTGCGCAAAATGGCGCAGCCCCGCCTGACCGAAGGAGGTACCTTGATATGAACCGCAAGCACATCCGAGCCCTGTTGCTGACGCTTGTGCTGCTTCTCTCGCTGACCCTGCTCATCCCGTCCGCGCGCGCGGATTTCGGCGATTTTGGCGGCGACAGCGACTATGGCGGCGA
Organism: uncultured Eubacteriales bacterium; assembly: GCA_900546415.1. Lineage (GTDB taxonomy): Bacteria > Bacillota > Clostridia > Oscillospirales > Oscillospiraceae > JAZOXB01. Next base: position 4,783 of record URCY01000012.1, on the reverse strand, counting down.
TTCCGATTATGATTACGGCGGCGATTCCGACTACGGCTCCAGCTATTACGACAGCGATTCCGACGGAAGCTCCAACGCTGACGGCGTCTTCTACGGCGCCGCGATCGTCGGTGTCATCCTCATCGTCTCGTGGCTCTGCGAGCGCTCCGCCAAGAAGAAAAAGAAGAATTCCTCCGGCACGGCAGGAAAGAAGCCCGGCTCCGGCGGCTCCGGCGGCTCCGGCGGCAACGCCATGCGGCAGGATCGCCTAACACCGATCGCAAATTACACGCAGCTCGATCCCAACTTCGATCCGGGCGAGCTGGAGACCAGGCTCTCGAACCTCTACGTGCGGATGCAGCAGGGCTGGACGGCCAAGGATATCTCGGCGCTGCGCCCCTACTTCACCGACGCCTACTTCACGCAGATGGAGCGCCAGCTTGAGTCGCACCGCAGGCTCGGCCGCACGAATTACGTCGACCGCATCGCCGTTCTCGGCGTGACCCTGCGCGGCTACTACGTCGCCGGCGGTGAGGATCACCTGATCGCCGAGGTGCGCGCACGCATCGTCGACTACACGCTCGACGACAAGACCGGCGCGCTGATCTCCGGCAATCAGAAGGCGGAGAAGTTCATGACCTACGAATATGAGCTGACGCGCACCTCCGGCCTGAAGACCGGGCAGGCACAGGGTCTGCACACGATCAACTGCCCGAACTGCGGCGCACCGCTGGAGATCAACATGACCGCCAAGTGTCCCTATTGCGACAGCGTCGTCACCGACGAGCAGCACGACTTCGTCATCAGCCGCATCACGGGCATCTCGCAGAAGACGAAATAACCCGATCGGGAGGCGCCCTCTCCAAGCAGAGGAACCCCTTCCGGCAGGGCGCCCCCCAACGGAGGTAACGACTTCCGGCAGGACGCCCCCCAAACGGAGGTAGCGACTTCCGGCAGGACGCCCCCCAACGGAGGTAACGACTTCCGGCAGGATGCCCCCCAAACGGAGGTAGCAACTTCCGGCAGGACGCCCCCCAAACGGAGGTAACGACTTCCGGCAGGACGCCCAGTCCCCCGAACGACGGGAAATCCCCCGCGGGAAGCAACGCACCCCCGCCGGAGGCAAAATGAACCCGTCAGGTGATGCAAATCCAAATCTATACAAGATACCCGGAGCGCCGGTGCGGTTCTTCTCCAAGAACCGCACCACGCCCCGGGGATTTTTGCGCCCAACCCACAATATGCACGTTTTTCCATTTTACTTTCTTTATATTCAAACCCGCTGCATAAAAAGTGTGGCAACAAATGCAAATAATCCTGCTACTTTTTTTGCTAACGCTTTAGCATCTCGATAGCGGTCTGCGTTTTTCTTCATGCTCCGGGCAGGATCGCCTGTGCGGCGGCCTTGCCGCAGATGCTCTCGATCTGCTCCGTTTCGACGTCTCGGTTGACCGCTCCGTCGCGCTGCTTCGCCCCGCAGCCCGCCAAAACAAGCAGCGCCGCGACGAGCAGCATTCCGATCCATTTTTTCACGTGCCTTCCCTCCCTCGCAATTGTTTCTGTCTATCAGACGCAATTCGAGCCGAACCGTTCCCCCCAAAAAGCGGGAGTCGATGCGGCCGCACCGACTCCCGCTTGATTATCATGCCATAGCATATCCGCCGCAGCGGCATGGAGTACGAAATCATCCGCCGCGCTCAAAAAATCCGGCCTCAGCCCTGTTCCGTCCACGAGCAGGCGCAGCGGACGGCGCGCTTCCAGTCGTCGAGACGCTCCGCGCGCTCCTGCTCGGAGATCGTCGGCAGGAAGGTGCGGTCGGCGGCATAATAGCGGCGGATCTCGTCGAGATCACGCCAGAAGCCAACGGCCAGTCCGGCCAAAAAGGCCGCGCCCAGCGCCGTGCTCTCCACGCAGGTCGGCCGCACCACCGGCGCGCCGATCACGTCGGCTTGCGTCTGCATGAGGTAATTGTTCGCGCTGGCGCCGCCGTCGACCTTGAGCGCCTCGAGCGCGATGCCGGAATCGGCGCGCATGGCCGCAAGCACCTCGTCGACCTGATAGCAGATGCTGTCGAGCGTGGCGCGGATGAGGTGATATTTGTTGCAGCCGCGCGTCAGCCCGACGATCGTCCCGCGCGCATACTGATTCCAATGCGGCGCACCCAAGCCCGTGAAGGCCGGGACGACGTAGCAGCCGTTCGTGTCGCGCACCTTCTGCGCCATGTATTCTGAATCCTGCGCGGATTCGATCAGCTTCATCTCGTCGCGCAGCCACTGGATCGCCGCGCCCGCGACGAAGATCGAACCTTCGAGCGCATAGTTCACGTGCCCGTCCAGCCCCCATGCGACGGTCGTGACCAAGCCGTTTCGGGAGAAAACCGGGCGTTCGCCGGTGTTCATGAGCAGAAAGCAGCCCGTACCATAGGTATTCTTCGCCTCGCCCGGCCGGAAGCAGGTCTGGCCGAACAGTGCCGCCTGCTGATCGCCGGCCGCGCCGCAGATCGGGATCGCGCCGCCGAGCAGCGTCGGCTCGGTCTCGGCATAGACCGCGCTCGAGGGTCTCGGCTCAGGCAGCATACCGCGCGGAATGTTCAGCTCACGGAGGATTTCCTCGTCCCATTGGAGCGTGTTGATGTTGAAGAGCATCGTGCGCGACGCGTTGGAATAATCCGTGATATGTACCTTCCCACCGGTCAGCTTCCAGAGCAGCCACGTCTCGACCGTGCCGAACAGCAGCTCGCCGCGCTCGGCGCGCGCCCGCGCGCCGGGGATCTCCTCGAGCAGCCAGCGCAGCTTCGTCGCGGAAAAATAAGCATCGATCACGAGGCCGGTCTTCTGTCGGAATATCTCCGTCAGACCGCGCGCCTTCAGCTCGTCGCAATAGGCACTCGTGCGGCGGCACTGCCAGACGATCGCGTTGTAGATCGGCTCCCCCGTCGCCTTATCCCAGACGACGGAGGTCTCGCGTTGGTTCGTGATACCGATCCCGGCGATCTCGGCTGCCGTCGCGCCGATGCGCTGCATCGCCTCGACCGCAACGCCCAGCATCGACGCCCAGATCTCGTTCGCATCGTGCTCGACCCAGCCGGGCTTCGGAAAATACTGATGAAATTCACGCTGCGCCACGCTGCAAATGCGGCCGTTCCGGTCGAACAGGATGCAGCGGTTCGAGGTCGTCCCCGCGTCAAGTGCCATAATATACCGTTTCATATCTTTTGCTCCGATCCTGTTTCTGTCTCCGCAAAGGGCAAGCCCTTGAGCACAACGTTTTTCAGAAAGGCGAAGGTCTCCGCCTCGCCCTTGTCTCTCAGCATGGTCAGAACGTAATCCAGCTCGCGGCGCGTCTGCGGATGCATCAACGAGCCTTCGCGCGCCTCGGTCGAGCGCTGCAAATATTCCAGCGCGTCGCCGTCCCGGTAGCTTTTCCCGTGATAGGTCTTGCAGGCAGCGATGCGATCCATGACCATCTCGACGAAATAGCGGCGCGGCATGGGTACGGGCGCGTAGCGTTTCGTTTTCAGGTCGAGATCCGTCCAGTATTCGTAGTGATGGCGGTTTCGCCCCTTGTGGTGCATCCACGCCAGTGAATAGCCCACCAGCTCGCGCTCCCGGGAATTCGGGCTGCGCGTGCCCTGATAATATTTGACGCCGCTGTGGAATTCCGTCCACGAATATTTTGACAGATCATGCGTCAAGCCCTGTCGGTACAGCCCGACCCGGAAGCAATGACTGCAAACCAGCAGGCGGTGCTTCGTGATCGTGCAAAAATGCTTCCATGCGTTCATTGTCTTGCTTCGCTCTCCCGTTTGTTCATCAATTCGTGCGCTGTCACGCGATGCAGCAGCGGTGCGCCGAGCGGCTCGGCCGCACAGACCGACAGCCAATAGCCGTCCAGCGGCGTCGAGCGGCCGAAAAGTGCGCCCGCCTCCGTCCGGATTGGCTCGCCGCGTGTGAGCGGCAGGACGCTGAAGCCTGACGGCGGCAGCGCCAACCCCTTGCCGACGGCCTTCATCACGCTCTCCTTGAGCGTCCAGAGGCGGAAGAAGCGCTCCGTCGGGTTGTGCTCCATCCACTCCCGCTCCTCCGGCAGCAGGACGCGTCCGGCGACGCGCAGACGGCGCTCCTGCACTCGCTCGACGTCGACCCCGACCTCCGCATCGGACACGGCGAGGACGATGTACGCACCGCTGTGCGACAGATTGAAGCGCCGGGCGCAGGACGGCGCCTCCGGCTTGCCCCATGCGCCCTCGCGCAGCTCGGCCTCCCGCACGCCCAGCACACCGGCCAGCAGCGCGCCCGCGCCAAGGCAGCGCAGGCGATCCTCCGGATAGCGGAAGCGCGCGGCGCGCGCCGTCCGCGCCGGAAAGTGCTCCCGGCAGAACGCCGCGTCCAGCCGCCGCGCCTCCGCCGTCGGCAAAAGAAAAAGCTCCGTCATGCGCGCCCCTCTCGTTCCGTTCAAAAGATCGGTTTCTATTATACCAAGCTTCGACGCAGATTACAAGTCAGGATTCCAAGGATGCTCTGATTCATGGACACCATGCAATTTTTATCAAGTCAAGGCTTGAATAACGCCGGAATGCTCTGTGTATATCTGGCTCGGCAATCATCCGACATCCGCCGACGGGGCTTGATCCGGTGCTTCTCTAATACTAAATTTTAATTAAAACAATTGATTATCCAGCTACGCCTGTAATGCTCTTTATCGTATCAGAGGTCAAGGTGCAAATAGTATCGCAAAGCCGATCTACCACCTTCTCCAAAGTAGCAAACACTTCATTACGGAAGCCCGTGATTCGAAGTTCTTT